>JAFGIH010000151.1 GCA_016929985.1 Thermoleophilia bacterium
ACGAGCGGTAGTTCTGCTCGAGCTTGACCACCTTGGTGTCGGGGAAGTCGTCCTCAAAACTGAGGATGTTGCGGATATCGGCGCCGCGCCATGAGTAGACCGACTGATCGTCGTCGCCCACCACCGTCACCTGGCGGTGCTCCTCCGTCAGGAGCCTGACCAGGAGATACTGAGCCTTGTTGGTGTCTTGATACTCGTCTACCAAAACGTGACGGAACTGGTTGCGGTAGAACTCCAATCGCTCCGGAAAGAGCTGGAGGATATCCACCACGCGCATGATGAGATCGTCGAAGTCGAGAGCGTTCTGCTCCAGAAGACGGGCCTGATAGCGCCGGTAGACCTGGGCGGCCACATCCGCGTACCCAGATACTCCGCCGTCATCCCACGCACCCACCGCATCCGGATCACCCCGTCCGAAGTCGTCCACGTCGATGAGCTTGTTCTTGGCGTCGGAGATGAGGTTCTGCAATCCGCTGGGCGGGAAGCGTTTGATATCCAGACGTAGGTCTTCCAGACAGTGCTTGATGAGCCTCGTGGAGTCGTCTTGGTCGTAGATGGTGAAGCTGGGACGGTACCCCAATAGAGGAGCATCCTGGCGCAGTATGCGGGCGCAGGCCGAATGGAACGTGCAGACCCACATCCACCCCGAGAGAGGTCCCAGGAGCCCGGCCACTCGCTCTTTCATCTCCCCCGCCGCCTTGTTGGTGAAGGTGATCGCGAGCGTCTGGTGCGGTCTGACTTGGCCGCTCTCGATGAGATAGGCAAGGCGGTAGGTGAGTACCCTGGTCTTGCCCGAGCCCGCCCCGGCAAGCACCAGGAGAGGCCCTCCGGTGTGAAGCACCGCCTCGCGCTGACGTTCGTTCAGTTCCCCGGCCAGACGGGAGCCCGCGGGCTCAACGTCCCGGGTCGTCATCAGTCCTCACCAAATCACAGGCCGGATCGGTAGTGAGTTCCGGCCGCTCCGTGCGTTCGCCGGCCGCCGGACGCGAGGCCGCGAGCTCTCCGGGCTGTGCGACCGTATCGCGCAGCTCCTTCAGCTCGTTCTCCAATTGCACCACCCGTCTTACCAGACACTTCATAGCCTCGGCGACAGGGTCGGGTAGGTGCGTATAGTCGATGTCGGGGATCCCGACCTTGGTACCCCGGCTGATGACCGGCCTCCCGGGGTTGCCGACCACCGTGGAGTTGGGCGGGACATCGTGTATGACCACGCTGCCCGAACCGATTCTGGCGTTATCGCCCACCTTGATAGACCCAAGTAGGAAGGCGCCCGCCCCTATCACCACGTTGTCGCCAACGGTGGGATGGCGCTTCCCCGACTCCTTGCCGGTGCCTCCCAGAGTGACGCCCTGGTAGACGGTGACGTTCTCGCCCACCTCCGATGTCTCGCCTATGACGACGCCGGCGCCGTGGTCGATGAAGAAGCCCTCTCCGAGGGTCGCCCCGGGATGGATCTCGATGCCGGTCACGAAACGGCCGAATTGCGAAACCAATCTGGGCAGCAAGGGCACCTGACGTCTCCACAGAGTGTGGGCGAGCCGGTACAGCCAGAGAGCGTGGAGCCCCGGATAGCACGTGACAATCTCGAGGTCGCTGCGCGCCGCCGGGTCTCTCTCTCTGATGGCCTGCATGTCGCGGGCCATGGTAGCGGCAAGGGTCTTACCCGTCGTGGCAAGCCGAGACAGCCTGTGAGCTGCCGTCGGTTCGGTCATAACTACTCCTCCGGCGTGGCCCCGGGCCCCAGTACCTCGTTCAGGCTGCCACTCCTGAAGCCGCCCAGGTCCAGAGTCACGTATACGTATCCTAGATCGCGCAGGTGACTAACGATACCACGCCGGATGGACCCGTCCGCCGCCCTGGCAATGTCGTCGCCGCTCACTTCGACCCGTGCGAGGTCGCCGTGGTGGCGCACGCGGACGTCGCCAAAACCTAGTGTCTTCAGATAGCGCTCGCCTTCGGCCACCACTCTGAGCTTGGCCGGGGTGATCTCCTCGCCGTACGGAAACCTCGACGCCAGACAGGGCGACGCGGGAAGGTCCCAGTTGGAGAGGCCCAACTGCCTGCCCAGAGCACGCACCTCCTGCTTACTGAGACCCGCTTCGGCCAGAGGACTGCGCACCCCGCGCGCGGCGGCCGCTCTCACGCCGGGCCGGTAGTCGGCCCCATCGTCATGGTTGACCCCGTCGATCACGGTCTTCAGACCCTCGGCCCGGGCCATATCGACAAGCCGCCCGTACATGGTCCCCCGACAGAGGAAACACCGCTCGGGCGGATTGGTGGCGAAGCCCGGGATGGCAAGCTCCTTGGTATGGATGACCAGGTGGCGCACCCCCAGCCGCGCGGCCGCTTCGCGGGCCGCGGCCAACTCCTCCTGGGTATGCACATCACCGTGGGCCGTCACCGCCAGCACGCGGCCGGGCCCCAGCTCGTCGAGGGCCAGCTTGAGAAGAACGGTGGAATCGACCCCTCCCGAGAAGGCCACAAGAACGGGGGCCAACTCCCCCAGCAGGGCTCGTACTAACGCCTCTTTCTTCATCCCGGCACCTCCGGAGCTATGCCGTCCGCCCGCCACCGCAACTCGGACACTCGGGGTCGGGAGGCACGTTCAGCCGATCGAACGTGAGATCCCAGACATCCAGAACGAGCAGTGACCGGCTGCGAGCGGAGGGATCCACCACCAGCTTGATGGCCTCGGTGGCCTGTATGCTCCCGATAACGGCCACCACCGTGTTGAGGACGCCGGCCACGTCGGCGGTAGGAGACTGTTCGCGTGTGGGTATCTCGCGCACCAAGCAACGCAGGCATGGCCCCTCACCCGGCACGACGGTGAGAGACATGCCACTCGTGCCAATGACCCCTCCATACACCCAGGGCATCCCCCGTCCGACGGCGTAGTCGTTGATGAAGAACCGGGTCTCGAAATTGTCGGTGCCATCGACGATGAGAAGGAGGTCGTCGGCGAACGCCGGCAGGCCGTCGCAATCGATCCTGGCGACCACCGCCTCCACGCTTACCTCGCTGTTGACTCTGCGAAGATGGGCCGCCGCGGCCTCCGCTTTTGGGACACGCCGCGCGACGTCCTCTTCGTTGTAGAGTAGTTGGCGGTGCAGGTTGTGAAATTCGGCGTGATCGCCGTCGACGATACGCACCAGGCCGACCCCGGCCCGCACCAGATGTATGGAGACCATGGAGCCCAAGGCTCCGCAACCCACCACCCCTATCCTGGCGGCGGCGAGTCTCTCCTGGCCTTCTCTCCCGATCTGCGGAAGCAGCATCTGCCGGCTGTAGCGCTCATAGCGGTCGAAGGGGCCCATGACCCTCCTATCCGGACGGATCCGTATTGACGGACGCAGCCGGGACGTAGTCCGCCCCCAGCACCACGACCACACAGCCGTCGTCGAGCATATCGTCTTCGGTGATGCTCCCCACACCCAACAGCGCCTGTACCCTGGCCCCCGCTCGCTTGGCGTCGAGCGCGACGACGATGCGTGTCTTGGTCACATGAGGGAAGTCCTCGGAATTCCCCGCCGCTATCAGCGTGTAGCCCAAGAGTTCCAGTTCCGCCGTCGCCTGTTCCACCGCCCCCACCATGCCCGCGCCGTTCTGGATCTCCACGGTTATCGTGTCGCCCCCGGTGGGACCGGCCAGAAGCACTCTGGCCCGATCGATCTCGGGCTCCAGATACTCGAAACCCTCCCCGGTCACGACGCGCCCGGCCAGCGCGGCGGCAGTCCACCCCCCGGCCCCCGCCGAAGCCGCCACCGTCCTCATGTCCACGCGGACAGCAGCGGCATCATTCCCCAGCTCGAGCTGCTCCCAGACATCGCGGCTCTCGGTGCCTCCCGCCTCGAGGAGCGCCAGCATCGACCGAGCGACCTGCCCCGCGGCGCCGTCGGAGGAGCCGAGCGACGTGGCCGGTACGTCTGTGACCCCATTGGAGACCATTGCAGCTCGCAGCCCCGGCCAGGGCACAGTTGCCTTCGCGTCGATGTCCACTCCGAGTTCTTGCTCCAACACTTGCTCGAGGAGCGTGCCCTCTTCATCGGCGGCCATCTCGGAGAGGGTGTGGAAGGCCTCGGACGTCTTGAGCAGCGTGATGCCCGGTAGGGCCA
>JAFGIH010000016.1 GCA_016929985.1 Thermoleophilia bacterium
GACGAGGTCGAGCCCGAGTCGGAGATCGTCAAGCGGTTCGTCACCGGAGCCATGTCGTTCGGCTCCATCAGCCAGGAGGCCCACGAGGCCCTGGCCATCGCGATGAACCGCCTCGGCGGCAGGAGCAACAGCGGGGAGGGCGGCGAAGATCCGGCGCGGTACATCCCCCTGCCGAGCGGAGACAGCCGTTGCAGCGCCACCAAGCAGATCGCCAGCGGGCGCTTCGGGGTCACCGCCGAGTACCTCGTCAACGCGCGCGAACTGCAGATCAAGATCGCCCAGGGCGCCAAGCCCGGCGAGGGCGGCCAGCTGCCCGGCAACAAAGTCTATCCCTGGGTGGCGAAGACGCGGCACTCCACACCCTATGTCACCCTCATCTCTCCCCCGCCGCATCACGACATCTACTCCATCGAAGACATCAAGCAGCTCATCTACGATCTGCGCTGCGCCAACCCGGCCGCGCGCGTCTCGGTGAAGCTGGTGTCGGAAGTGGGCGTGGGCACCGTCGCCGCCGGGGTGGTCAAGGCGCAGGCCGACCTCATCCTCATCAGCGGCTACGACGGTGGCACGGGCGCCGCGCCCCTCTCATCCGGACGACATGCCGGCGCCCCTTGGGAACTGGGCCTGGCCGAGACCCAGCAGACCCTGGTGCTCAACGGCCTGCGCAGCCGCGTGCGGCTCCAGACCGATGGGCAGCTCAAGACCGGACGCGATGTGGTCATCGCGGCGATGCTGGGCGCCGAGGAGTTCGGCTTCGCCACCACGGCACTGGTGGTGTTGGGCTGCGTGATGATGCGCGCCTGCCACAAGAACACCTGCCCGGTGGGCGTGGGCACGCAAGACCCCGAGCTCCGCAAGCAGTTCATGGGCAGAGCGGAATACGTCGTCAACTTCTTCACCATGATCGCCCGCGAGACTCGCGAACACATGGCGCGGTTGGGCATGCGGCGCTTGGACGACCTTGTGGGACGTTCCGATCTGCTGGATGTCAACGAGGCCATCACCTTCTGGAAGGCCAAGGGCCTAGACTTCTCCAGGATCCTGTACCGTCCCGAGGCCCGGCCCGAAGACACACGCAACACCGCTCCCCAACAGCATGCTCTCGGGACCGAGTTGGACGATGAGATCCTTTGCCGCATCGATGACGCCATCGAGACGCTCCGGCCCGTGACCATCAGCCTGCCCATCCGCAACACGCACCGCACGGTGGGCACGTTGGCGTCCAGCCGCGTCGTGCAGAAGCACGGCTCGGCGGGCCTGCCGGAGGGCACCATCGACCTGCGTTTCCAGGGCTCGGCCGGGCAGAGCTTCGCCGCCTTCTGCGCGAAGGGGATGTCGTTCCTGCTGGAGGGCGAGGCGAACGACTACCTCGGCAAGGGCCTTTCTGGGGCGAAGATCGTCGTCAAGCCACAGCCGGGCTCGGATTTCGACCCGGCCGAGAACATCATCGTGGGCAACGTCGCGCTGTACGGCGCCACATCGGGCGATGTGTACATCTGCGGCCAGGCAGGAGAGCGCTTCGCCATCCGCAACAGCGGGGCCTGCGCGGTGGTGGAAGGCGTGGGCGACCACGGCTGCGAGTACATGACGGGCGGCCGCGTGGCGATCCTTGGGCGGACGGGAGTGAACTTCGCCGCCGGCATGAGCGGCGGCATCGCCTACGTCTACGACGAGACCGGCCTCTTCGACGAACGCTGCAACCTGGGCATGGTCGACCTGGAGCTGATGACCGACCCCAAGGACCAAGAGGAGCTCAGGAACATGATCGAACGGCATGTGGAGTACACCGGCAGCGCCCGTGGCCGCCACATCCTCGACCACTGGGACTCCTGCATGCCGCACTTCGTGAAGGTCTTCCCCACCGACTACAAGCGGGCTCTCGGGGCCTTAAGCCGCGAGGACGAGGCCGTGGAGAGAGAAGAAGTGAGGGACTGATGCGCCATGTCTAGAGAACGAGCCTTTCTCGAGATCGACCGCACCGACGTCTCCTATCGGCCTTCCGCCGAGCGGGTGCGCGACTACCGGGCCGTCGACCTCCCCCTGACCGAGGACGAGATCCTCGCGCAGGCCGCCCGCTGCATGGATTGCGGCACGCCGTTCTGCCACGCCTCGGCCACCGGCTGTCCGCTCTCCAACACCATCCCGGAGTTCAACGAGCACGCCTATTACGGACGATGGAAAGAGGCGCTCGACATCCTGCTCTTTACCAACTGCTTCCCCGAGTTCACCGGGCGCATCTGTCCGGCGCCTTGCGAGGGCGCCTGCGTCCTCGGTCTCATCCGGCCTCCGGTGAACATCTGCAAGATAGAGCTCGCCATCGTCGAGCATGGGTTCCAGCGAGGCTATCTGAAAGCGCAGCCCCCGATGGCCAGGCACAGGGAACGGGTGGCGGTCGTCGGGTCGGGGCCGGCCGGCCTCGCCACGGCCCACGTACTCAACCGGGCGGGCTTCAACGTGACCGTGTACGAGAAAGACCCGCGACCCGGTGGTCTCCTGCGCTACGGCATCCCCGACTTCAAGCTCGAGAAGTGGGTCGTCGATCAGCGCATAGACTTGATGACCCAGGAGGGCGTCGAGTTCGAGTGCAGCGTGGATGTCGGCGACGATGTCTCGCACCGCTTCTTGCGCGACCGCTTCGACGCGATAGTGCTGGCAGGCGGGGCGGGCGTCCCCCGCGACCTCGATGTGCCCGGGCGCGAGCTGGACGGCGTCCACTTCGCTCTGGATTTCCTGACCCAGCAGAACCGGGTGAACGGCGGCGACCCCGTCTCCGTCGAGCGACACATCAGCGCGGCAGGCAAGAGCGTGGTGGTCATCGGCGGCGGCGATACCGGCGCCGACTGCATCGGCACCTCGTGGCGGCAGGGCGCCCGGCAGGTGGTCCAGTTGGAGATCCTGCCGGAGCCGCCCGCCACGCGTTCGGAGTCGACCCCCTGGCCTCAGTGGCCCCTGATGCGGCGCGACTCCACCAGTCACAAAGAAGGGGGCACCCGCTACTGGAGCGTCGACACGACGGCCTTCAGCGGCGAGCAAGACCGGGTGCGGCAGGTCCACTGCACACAAGTGGAGTGGACGCCCGACGAGACCCGCGGACTGCTCCATCCCCAGGCAGTCCCGGGGTCGGAGTTCACCCTCGAGGCCGACCTGGTCTTGATAGCCATGGGCTTCGTCGGCCCCAGCCGGACGCAGCTCGTCGAGCGCCTCTGCATCGCCAAGGACGATCGCGGGTTCATCGGCTGCAGCGAGGGCCGGATGACCAACGTCGAGGGCGTCTTCGTGGCGGGCGACATGCGCAGGGGCGCATCGCTCGTGGTCCACGCCATCGCCGACGGCATGCAGACAGCCCGGCACGTCATGCACTACCTGAAGACGAAAGGGACGGCCCACCATGTTTGATGCATCGATGACCACCGGGTTGCCGGGCCTCGACCAGGTCCTCAAGGGTCTCCTGCCCGGCGACAACGTCGTCTGGCAGGTCGACGCTGTCGAGGACTACCAGCTCATAGTCACCCCCTACTGCGAAGCCGCTCTCGCCAACGGCAAGAAGCTCATCTACTTCCGGTTCGCCCGCCACGAGCCGCTGCTGCCCCCGGACTTTGGAGCCGAGGTCCACGAACTGAACCCCGAGCAGGGCTTCGAGAGCTTCATCGCCGCCATCCACGCCGTCATCCAGAATGCCGGTCCCGGCGCCTTCTACGTCTTCGACTGCCTGTCGAAGCTGGCCGCCGACTGGTACTCCGACCAGATGCTGGCCAACTTCTTCATGCTGACCTGCCC
>JAFGIH010000152.1 GCA_016929985.1 Thermoleophilia bacterium
GAAGGCGTGGAGTACGTCTTCGGCATCCCGGGAGCCACCGAGATCCAGTTCATGGATGGCCTTGAGGAGGCGCCGTACATCCAGTACATCCTGGGGCTCCAGGAGATCGTCTGCGCCGGTATGGCAGAGGGCTATGCCCGGGCGACGGGCAAGCCGGGCTTTCTCAACCTGCATACGGCTCCCGGTCTGGCAGCCGCCACTCCCATGCTCTATAACGCCGAACTTGGGGGAGTCCCGCTGGTCATCACCGTCGGCCAGAACGACACCCGGCTGCTCCAGTACGACCCCCATCTGAGCGGTGACATCCTGGGGATAGCTAAGCCCCACACCAAGTGGTGCACCGAGCTGGTGCACGCCGCGGACATCCCGGCCGTGATGCAGCGGGCCTTCAAGATGGCCATGCAGCCCCCCATGGGCCCGGTGTTGGTCTCTCTCCCCCAGGACGTGCTGACCCAGACGCTCGACTTCACGCATACGCCGAACACGGTCGTCTACCCGCGCACGCGACCCGACGCGGCTGCCGTCGCTCGGGCGGTGGGCATCCTTGCCGGCGCGGAACGGCCGCTGATCCTGGTGGAGAGTGGGGTGGCGCGCTCGGACGCGGTCGAGGAAGTAGTGCGGCTCGCTGAGGTCCTCGGCGCCCGTGTCTACCAGAATTGGATGGCCGACGTGAACTTCCCGGCCGATCACCCGCAGTATCTGGGAGATCTCGAGCCGGCCTCTGGGGCCGCGGAGGAGTTGCTCAAAGAGACCGATGTGCTCATCGGCATCGGCTGCTCGCTCTTCGCGACTGCCTTCTTCGATTCCGAGGCGCCATCACTGGCCCATGCCGCGATAGTGCACATCGACGACGACCCCTGGGAGATCGGCAAGAACTTGCCGGCCGACTGCGGCATTCAGGGCGACATCAAGACGGTGGTAGCCGAGCTAGCTAGCGCGTTGGAGGCGGCGCGTGCCGCCGGGCCCGACGACGCGCGGGACAGGGTGCGCCGCAGGATCGCCCGTATCGCGGATGACAAGGCGGCCAAGACGGCCGTCCTGCAGGCCCAGTGGGATGCGATGCACGACGCCACACCCATCTCGGTGCCGCGTCTGATGAGCGAGGTCGCGGCCGTGACGACCCCGGACACCGTGATCGTGGACGACTGCTGGTCGTCGTCGGCTACCTTGCGCGAGATGACCGCGCCCTCCCGGCCCAGGAGTTACTTCCGCTCGCGCAAGGGCGGCAGCATCGGGTGGGGACTGCCTGGGGCTCTGGGCGTCAAGTTGGGGATGCCCGATAAGGACGTCATCGCGGTAGTGGGCGACGGCAGCGCCGCCTGGTCGATGCAGAGCCTGTGGACGGCCGCCCGGTACAAGATCCCCGTGACCTATGTAGTCACCAACAACGCCACCTATGGCCAGGTCAAGCTAGTCCGCAAGGTGGTGTTGGGCGACTACCCGCTCACCGAGAAGCACGAGGGCATGGAGCTCGACCAGCCCGTCATGGACTTCAGCCTACTGGGGAGGTCGCTCGGCGTCGAGAGCGAGCGGGTCATCGCACCTGACGAGATCGCGCCCGCGCTCAAGCGCGCAGTGGGCTCCGGAGCGCCCCGGTTGGTGGAGGTCATCACCGGCTGGTGAGCGCCGCGAGGCTGCTGAAAGGCGACGCCTCGGCCGCGAGCTACATCACGAAGGCCCTCTTCACCTCAGGCCGCAAGAGATACACGATGATGATCAGCGGCAGCAGGATGCCGGCGATCGACGACCAGTAGAACTGGTCGAACACGAACTGCAAGATCACCCCGATGATGGCGATGACCGAGATGGCCAGGAGGGCTTTCCATGCCCAGCGTCGGCGTCCCAGGAACGAGAGGGCGAAGAACAGGAAGAGCGCGGCGATGATCACCATGATCACCCCGGCAGTGATCGCTCTCGCCCCACCCACGTCGTCGCCGATCCCCAGCGCTCCGCTGACGTTCAGACCGGGTACTCCAAGGGCGCTCAGACCGGCGAGTAGCTCGACGATCGCTCCTATCACGGCGAGGACACCGATGATCCACACCCCGACCGGCCGCTTCATGTACCACCTCCGCTTGCCCGTTCTGGTTACGCGTCTCCCTGAAACATAGCACGGCTTGTGGCCGCGAGGTAGGCGCCGTGACGCGGCGCTCCGCGGTCACGGCGGGCCGCACTGCACCGCTACAGGTTGACCACCCTGTCGGCGCGGAGCATCGTCTCGGTGATGGTGTACATGTTGGAGATCTCACCCACGGCGACCTTCTCCTTGAGGTCGAAGTGGGAGAGGCAGGTGCCGCAGAGCAAGATCTGCACGCCTTGTTCAGCCAGAGCCTTCAAGTCGTCCAGGGCCGGGGATCCCTCCACCGCCAGCTTGACCCCGCTGTTGAAGAAGACCAACACGTCAGGTCTCGGGGTGACCTCGCTCAGGGTGTGCAGATGGCTCCTCAGCAGCACTTGCCCCAGCTCGTCGTCGCCTCGTCCCATCTCGTCGCTCGAGATGGCGAGCACGATCTGCCCCGTGGCCGGGATCGCCTGGCCCCTCTGTAGTCCGCCTGTGAATCCCATGCCGGTCATCTACGGTCTCCTCTCTGATCGTGGAGTCTTGGATCGGGTCGTTTGGCCGTGAGGTCGTGGATCGCGTCTACCCGTACTCCGGCGGCAGCGAGCACCTGGGCTGCGCCCGCTCGTGCGCCCAGATCAACCCGCAGGCAGACACCGCACTGCGAGCTGAGCGTCCGTGGCACGGGGATGAGCGCGCAGGCTACGCCGGCGCGCAGCAGAGCGGTCTCCCCCTTGGTGGCGTGCGAGGCCGAGGGCACCAAGAAGATGGTGTGCGTGGCGCCGCTTCTTGAGTCGCCCTGCTTCATCGGCGCCCGCCCGGCACAGCCGGCGCGTCACGCGCGATCTCACATACGGCCTGTATCACCAAATCGACCTCGGCGGCGGTGTTGAAGGCGCCCAGGGACAGCCTGACCGTGCCCGTGGGGAAGGTTCCCAGGGTCTTGTGAGCCGCCGGCGCGCAGTGGAGCCCGATGCGGGCCGCGATGTCGAACTCCTCGTCGAGGCGCAGGCCTATCTCCGCCGGATCCACGCCGGCGATGGTGAACGACACGACCGGCAACCGCCGCGACGCGTCGCGGGGGCCGTACAGCTCCACACCGGGAATCTCGCCAAGACCCTCGACGAGGCGGGTCAGGAGGTCCTCCTCTCGGCTGCGCATGCTATCCACGTTCTGCTCCAAGAGCCAGCGCACGGCAGCCTCCAGCCCGGCCAAGCCCACCACGTTCACGGTCCCGGCTTCGAAGGCGTCGGGAAAGAAGTCGGGCTGCATCTCCGATTCGGAGTCGCTGCCGGTGCCGCCCCGCATCAAAGGCTGCAACCGACCGGGAGCGACCCTCTCCCCGACGACCAACCCGCCGGTGCCGGTCGGCCCGTACAGAGCTTTGTGCCCGGTGAAGGCGAACAGGTCGGCGCCGAGGTCGCTGAGGGAGATGGGCAGCGCTCCGGCCGATTGGGCCCCGTCCACCAACAGCAGTACCCCGTGAGCGCGGGCGATCGCGGCGACCTCTTGAACGGGCAGGATGGTCCCCACCACGTTCGAAGCCTGGGTCATGACTATCAGTGTCGTCTCCGGACGGAGCGCCTGTTCCACGGCGGCCGGGTCGAGCGTGCCCTCCGGCGAGCAGGGAACCACCGTGACCGCGGTCCCGCGAGCCTTCAGAGCGCGGATCGGCCGCATGACCGAGTTGTGTTCCATGCTGGTGGTGACCACGTGCCGGCCGGGCTCGACAAGCCCGCAGATGGCCAAGTTGAGGGCATGCGTGGCGTTCGCACAGAAGATCACCCGCAGGGGGTCCGACACGCCCAAGAGCTCCGCCACTGCCTCGCGCGCCCGGTAGACTACCCGGGCGGCTTCTGTGGAGAGACGGTGGCCGGAACGGCCGGGATTGGCGCCCACCTCGGTGAGGAAACGAGTCATGGCCGCCACCACCTGCGGTGGCTTGGAGCGGGTGGTGGCGGCATTGTCGAAGTAGATCACTCGAGCATCTCCAGGAAGGCTTCCACGCAGGTGGAGAGCTGTCCCACGTCTCCCGCTGAATAATCGGTGTCGATGTGCAGCGTACGGATGTCGGCCGCCTGGGCCGCGCTCGCGACCGCCGTCGCCTCGATCTGGTAGGGCGCGCAGAACGTCGTCCATCCTACCCGCGTTGGGAGTGAAGCAGGCGCAGTTGGGTCAAGGCCCAGGGCTTTCCACATGGGATGGTAGTCGGTGGTTGCTTCTGTCACGGTCTCCTCCTGATAGGTCGGTGGCCGGCGGATCGCCCGCGCTGGGCCCCTCGAGGAGGAGTGGTTACGACAGGAGTCGACCTAGTCGCTCACCAGGGTGCCACAGGCGCTCGCCGCCGCGTCTTCGTTGACTTGCGACGGGCACTGGTAGATGGCTTCGTGCAAGACTTGCACGGCCTGGTGCTCTGTCAGGTCTTCATCTCAGCGAACATGCTGGGCACCTC
>JAFGIH010000153.1 GCA_016929985.1 Thermoleophilia bacterium
GCCGCTGCGTACGGTATGTTCGACGAACGATAAGGCGGTGGTGACGGCGTTTCTTGCGAAGCATTACGGGGGCGTGGTGGGACATGATATGGGGCGGCCGTTGGGGACGGTCACAGGGGTCGATCATCACAGCCTGGTGACGGCGCACCTGACGAAGTTCTACGGGACGAACGTCGGGGCGGACATGGGGGAGCCGATGCCGACGGTGACGGCGGAGGGATGGCATCTTGGGGAGGTTCGGGCGTTTCTTGTGAAGTACTACGGGACGGCGGTTGCGGCGGGGTTGGGTGAGCCGCTGGATACGGTGACGACGCGGGATCGGTTTGGGCTGGTGACGGTGCGTGGCGAGGACTATGTGATCGCGGACATTGGGCTGCGGATGCTCCAGCCGCGGGAGCTGGCGCGGGCGCAAGGATTCCCGGATTCGTACGTGCTGGTGGGGACGAAAACAGCGCAGGTGGCGGCGGTGGGGAATTCGGTGCCGCCGCCGTTGGCGGAGGCGATGGTGCGAGCCAATGTCCGGCTTGCGGAGGCGGGGGTGGGCGCGGCGTCGACGTGGAGTCTGCCCCGTCCCCGTGGCGTAGCTTCACCTCAGATCCGCAACAGGAGGACGAGGGCATGAGTGACAAGACTGACGCGCCACTGGGCGGCGTGGTGACTGCGGTCGCCGAGCGCGACGACGGCAATACGCGCGTGGTGTTTGACGGCGCGGGCGGGCGCAAGGCTGACGTAGTGTTACTAGGCCACCTCTTCCCTAAGGACATCGTTGGCGCTGTCGTGTCGTGCAAGACAAACGCCTGCTACATCGAGACCGAATGGTGGTATAGCAAATACGGCATCGCCAACGCCCCCGCGTGGCTCCCCGGCCCGACGGACGCGGAACGCTACCAGGTGACCATGGACGCCTACTTTGGCATCCGCACGTTCGCCAGGATGCGACTCGACGAGGCGTCTGCCGTGATGCGCAAGTGGGTCGATGAGCACTGCCACACCGATGAGCCGGCCGGCGAGACTATCGAATGGCTACTGGAGCGCCTGGACAACGATGACATGCTGCCGAGGGAGCAACCACCGGAGACGGGCGATGACAGACCGATTCAGGTGGGAGGTGTGTGATGACTTTCTACAAATTCCTACAACCCGACGGCCGGGCGCGTGAGGGCCGCTTTTGGTTGCTGCCCACGCGCAAAGACCGCCCAGGCGCATGGATGCCGGCGGCAAGTGGTGAGCTTGAGCGGTGCGCCAACGGATATCACATATTTGACAAATCCGGGGCGCTGTACTGGCTTGGTCACGGCGCGCTACTCGTTGAGGTCAAGACGCGCGGCGAGGTGATGGAGGTCGGCCACAAATACATAGCCCGGGAGGTGCACGTACGGCGGGTGCTGCCTGGCTGGAACGAGCGGACGGCGCGACTGTTCGCGGCGGATTGCGCCGCGCGCGTGTTGCGCGTGTTTGAGTCCAAGCATCCCAATGATCCCGGGCCGCGCGCGGCGATCTTGACGGCGCGCCGACACGCCAGCGGACAAGCCACCGACGAGGAGTTGGCTGCCGCGTCCCGGTTCGCCACGAAATACAAGTGGGGGTGGGATGGCGCCCCGCATGAGGCCGCGTGGGCCGCGGCGTGGGCCACCGCCGGGCAATGGCACCACGCGGCGGATAATGCCGCGCAGAGGGCGCGGCTCGCGCGTGACGGGGAGGGGGATGCCGCACATAACGCAGAACAGGACTGGCAGACCTGCTTGTTTTGGCAATACGTCCACGGGCCTGAGCCGACGCCCGTGCGGCTGCCGAAACGTCCAGAAGGGAGGGCGGCGTTCAACCAGATCTGGAGAGAGGAGGAAGAGTCCAATGCCGACAAAGATTGAGTGGGCGGAGGAGACATGGAATCCGGTGGTGGGGTGCACGCCGTGCAGTCGAGGCTGTGACCACTGCTACGCAGTGCGTTGGGCTCGACGGCTCAAGGCCAGGGGGATCGAGAAGTACCAGACCGTGGTTGATCAGGCCGGCTGGACGGGCGAAGTGGCGTTTTCCGAGAAGGAACTGTACAAGCCGCTCCGCCGGCGGATACCGACGGTGTACTTCGTGTGTTCGATGGGCGATCTCTTCCATCCACGCGTGGATGTGGAGTTTCTTGAACGGATCATGGGCGTCATCACGGCCAGGACATTGATTACGAGGCATGGCGCACGATGCGACTACCAGGAAGCGCCGAAGCACAGGTACGTTGTGCTGACGAAGCGGCCAGCGGCTATGGAGTTGTTTGTGATGCCGGACGGCGGTAGCCGATGGCACGCGGAGCCTGTGTTTTGGGGCGCATCATGGGTCTACGGCGACCATATCGCCAAGCTTCACCCGGTGAGGCGGCTTGCTGAGCAAGGGCACAGGACTGTGGTGAGCTTCGAGCCGCTGATTGGACCCGTGCCGCTGGCCATGATTTCCCCGCTGTGTTCGCAGGTGATCGTGGGCGGAGAGAAGGGGCCCGGGGCCAGGCCGATGCACCCGGACTGGGCGCGGAACATCAGGGACCAGTGCCAGAAGCTCAACATCCCGTTCTTCTTCAAGCAGTGGGGGTCTGCCGCGAAGCGGAAGGACCGGCTCCTGGACGGCCGGGAGTGGAACGAACTCGCGTGGGCGGCATGGAGGCCAGATGGCCGCGGTGAGGAGCAAAGCGATGACTGATGAACAGCGCTGGCGAGTCTACGGCGAGCACTTGTGCAACGAGGGCCGGGTGATCCGCATCATCGGCCGAGCGCTGTCGGAAGGACGCATCGACATTGAGGGCGGGAATACCCTGGACGCGTTCGGTGCGGCCGAGGACCGTTGGGCGCTGGGTCCGTGGCGGTTCATCTACACCCATCGTGTCTATAGCGAGGGCGGCTTGCAGGACGAGCGGTTCAGCGTGTCTGTTGATGGAACGACAGTCGCGGAGTGGCGCCAGGAACACTACAGCGAGGGAGAGGTGGCGTCTGTTCCTGTCACGTGGAGACCCGGGGAATGGCTGGATGAGTTCATGGATTACCTGCACCTGATGGGCTTGGAGGACCTATCGAAAGAACCAATGGGTGACGTCCGGTTCGACGATTGCGAGATCACCAAGATGGCGCTGGATTGGCTGGCGGTGCGTCTAATTCCAATCCTGCTCTCTGAGCGGTGGGATGGGACTGTCGATCATGAGTGGCACGAATTCGGGTTTAGGTTCAAAGCGCAGGCAGAACCTCGTTGCCTGTGGGTGTACAACGCGGAGAAGCTCGTGTTGTACACCAGCATGAACGCCTTCTCCTGCTGCTACAAGAGCGAGACGTACCACCGAATCCTGGCCTTGGCCCGCTATGCCATGGACCTCTATCGGGACTCGTTGCAGAAGGTTCCGCCGCGGCTCTCTGAGGAATGCCGTATTGATTTTGGGCAGAACGACAAACAGGAGGAGGACAACCAATGAGTGACGTGTTCTCGGTTGAGGATAGGCTGCACATGGCCTACATCGAGCTGAAGGCGGGCGGCCTGCTGGCGAGAGCCAACAGCGACTACAAGCATCTGCTGGGTTCGGTCCGGCTTGAGCGCGATGAGCTAGGGAATAACTCGGGCTTGCTGCCGAGCAACGCGCCTCAACGAACGGCCCACGTTTGGGACGTGGACGGGATGACCGTGTGCCTGGGTGAATACGTGCGGGTGAGGGTGGGCGATGTTGATGTTGTCTCGGTGTCGCGCAACCCAGGCTACAGCCACTGCACGCTCGAGCGGGGCCCCTGGCTCAAGCGGTTCGTTGGCTACCTGATGGACCTAGAGGACCGGATGCAGTCCACAGACCGCAAAAAGGAGGCCGAGCGCAAACAGAAGGAGGCCGCCATTGTGTCGGACAGGGCGGCGAAACTTGAGGCCGCGCGCGCGGCGTTCGAGAGTCATGTCGGGGAGGGGTGAGAGTTTCGAGCTAAGCGACGGCTTTAGGCCCCTCAAGCCCGGTGAACTCACCATCGATGGCGATGAGTGGTACTCGTGGGGGGCCGGGCGGTGGGTTGGCGTAGAGCCTGGCCACCGGGTCCAAACCAGCAACATCGTGTGCTTGTACCGGAGGAGAAAAGGCCATGGAATACGACGTGTATCTTGCGAGTAGCTGGCGGAACGAGTATTACGGGCAGGTTCTGGAGGCCCTGACGAGCGAGGGCTTGTCGGTCTACAACTTCAGGCGGCCAGATGGCGGGCGCGGTTTCTCGTGGGACGACATCGACCCAGCGTGGCGAGACTGGGACCCGACACAGCTTAGGCGTGGGCTCAAGAAGGCCACTCGCGCATACAAGATGAACCGTCAAGCCTTGGAGTCGTCGCGGTCTCTAGTCCTGCTCCTGCCATGCGGCGCCTCCGCCCACATAGAGATGGGCATGGCCGTGGCCATGGCTAAGCCGGTGGCGGTGTGCGTGCCGAGAGAGGTGCAGGTGCAGGCTGAGTTGATGTACTGGCCCAACGTGACAATCTGCGACGAACACCAAGTAGCTGTCACGATGGCCGTGTTGAAAGACTTGATGCCGCCCGTGGTCGAAGAGCCGGCCCGAATCGTTGGAGGTGGGATCGATGACGGGTTCTTCGCGAAACCCGACGATGTCGGAAACGGCGGCGCGTCTATTTGGAATTCGCTTCAGAAACAGGGGCCTTTCACCGATGGGCTAATCGGGGGCTCATAGTTGTCGGCGGGGCGCCGGCCACTAGAGGGGCCCGTGTGTTCGATGATGGGGTAAGGAGACTGACGGTGAGCAATGAGACCGAGGGGCTGATTCCAGAGGAAGACCGCGATGAGGCTGAGGCGTTGTACAACGAGGTGACTGAGCTGTTGATCAACCAGCTTATTCCGTTGGCGAAGCGGGCGGACAAGTTCGACACGGTGCCGATGACGTTCTTGAAAGGCGTCACGGCCATGCTGACGGTCTTCTTCGCCGCTGGCGGTGAGCACACGTATTTGCTTGAGACGCTCGTGATGGCGGATCGGGTGCGGGCGGACCTTTTGTCGTGGGTGGCGGAGTTTCAGGCAGAGATGGACAAGGAGGCGAAGGTGGCTCGGATGGTGAATGAGGTGTTGGATCAGGGGGACGATGGATGAAGGCGGACGCGTTGAACAAGTTGAAATTCCGGGTGCTCCAGGCGCGCCTGGGGCTGTCCCTGTTTGAAGCCGTCGGGGTTCTCGAGGCGTTGTGGCTGTTTGCCAAGTCGAACGCCCTACAGGGCGACGTGGGCCGGTTCTCCAACGACGAGATCGCGATGGCCATCGGGTGGGCCCGGCCGGCAAACGAGCTCATCGAGGCGTTGACAGATGCGCCGGACCATCGCCCAGGCATGACGTGGCTCGATGAACACCCGGAGCACAGGCTCATCATCCACGACTGGGCGGAGCATTTGGATGGCGGGCATCACGCGGTTCTGGCCCGCCGAAAGTTGCGTTTTGCCGACGGATCCATGCCAAAGCTGGAGTGCCTCTTCAGCGCCGAGAGAAAGGCCGCAAAAGCCGCTTATGACCTAAACGATAAAGAGGTCAAACCTACTGGCACGAAACAATGTAAGCGAACAAAGCCACCAGCTACCCACGGGTCACCCATGGAAACTCCACGGGTCACCCATGGTAGTCCGAACAGAACAGAACAGAACAGAACAGAACAGAACAA
>JAFGIH010000154.1 GCA_016929985.1 Thermoleophilia bacterium
ATAGCAGTCTTGGCCGCCGTGCGTCGATCGCGCTCCCAGACGCGCCGCCCTCAGCGGCCACCCCCGGCTTCCTCAGCAGCCTCCGCCTTCGCCGCAGCCAGGGCGGCCAGTAGGTCAGCGCGAGAGAACGGCCCGCCGTGGCCGGAGTAGAAGAGCTCCGCGTTATCGGCCAGGTAGTGGGCGCTTGTGAAGATCTGCTCGTTCGCCTTGCGGATGTCGTCGGTGTAACAGAGAAAGGCCAGACTGGGAATGCCGCCCCGCACATCCTCCACGAGCAGATCTCCCACGATGGCCTGGCCCGAATCGAGGATCACCGAAATGCAGCCGTCGGAGTGGCCGAACGTCTCCACAAGCCGGCCCTCGACACCCCAGGGCCGCAGGTCAACCGTCCCCTCGACGACGATATCCGGCGCCGTGGGACGCATCAACGCCAACGGCTCCTCGCTCGGGGGCAGCTGCGACAACATGAACCGCCCCAGACGGTTCCTCGGGCGCACGTTCGGATGGAGAGCCTGCCGCAAGCTGGGCTCGGCGTTCTTGTGGCACATGACGGGAGCGCCGGTAACGGCTCGCATCTCTTCCATGTTCAGAAAGTGGTCGACATGGCCGTGTGTGACCACCAGCAGCCGGATCTCCTCCGGCGCCACACCGGCCTCCGCGCATACCCTCAGAAACGGCTCCCGGCCTACTTCGCACCCGGAATCCACGGCGATGACGCCCTCATCCCTCACGAAGAAGCCGTTGGCCATGCCCAGCTTGTATTGAATCACTTCGCTCATCGCGCGACTACGCCGACTACATCGATCTCCACCAGGAACTCCGGCTTCGCCAATCCCACCACCATGAAGGTGCTGGCCGGCGGTTCCTCCACCAGGCGCGGCGCATACTTCTGGTAGTACTCCAGCTCGGTGCGGCGCATCGTGGGATAGTCCTCGAGACGCTTCAGGAGCATCAGGGTCTTGATGACGTTGTCCATGCAGCTGCCCGCTTCTTCCATGCACTTGCGGACCTTGTCTAGAGCGATGACCATCTGCTCCTCGAACACGTCGGTCTCGACGCGCACGGTCTCGTCGTTCTGCCCCTGGCAGCCGGAGACAAAGATCAGGTTGCCCGCCACGACCGAGTTGGCGAACTTGGGCGCCTCCGGGACGACGTTCGGATAGGCCAGCTTCTTGCCGGCCCAGTAAGCCGGGTAGTACTTGACGGTGTCGCTCATCGCTCATGCCTCCTTGACTGTGCGGTCGTATCAGCCAACACCCCCGCCCGTACTTTACACCAGGCACCGGTGCGCGGCTGAGAGGACAGTGGCTATCGAGACACGCTTCTGAATGTGTTCACATTGTGTTCACAATCCAGAGCATCCTGGAAGGATCGCGCTGAGCATCGCAGATTGCCACCCAGTCGCGGACGGGAGCAGGAACACCGACCGGGGCGAGTGCTGAAACTCCGTGTGGCGCCGCGCCGGGGCACGCCGACATCGCTGGTAGCGGCGCCCACAGACCGGCGGCCATACGGAGCGAAGCTTTGCGGTACGCCCGCAGTGCTTCGCGGAGGACCCTCATGCGCACGAAGCCACTCATTGAGGACCGGCGCGCCCCGGCGCATGGTAAGCTATGCGGGCTGCAAAATGGTGTAGAAATCGGCGGTCAAGCCGCGCCGGAGGTGTTCTGGGGGGCCCTCCATCACGAGGCGCGGCATCCCCGTGACACATACCGGAGGTTCCGCGCAACCGATGGCGACGCTTGGTATCGATATAGGCTGCATCAGCGTGAAGATCGCCGTTGTGGGTGGACCCGAAGATCGAGAGTCGTTCAAGGCGCTGGCTTCCGGATCCACCCTCTTTTACGACCCCTCCGGCGGCGATCGCGTCCTCCCCCACCCAGACGCTCCCCCCATCCTGGCGACCGCCTACCTGCGCATCAAAGGCAGCCCAGCGGAGGCCGCCCGCGAGCTGCTCGGCCAGGTGCTGGCCGCGGTCCCCGACGGGATGATCACCCAGGTGGGCGTCACCGGCACGGGTGGCCGTCTGGTCGGCGCCATGCTCGACCTGCCCTATGAGAACGAGTTCAAGGCCATCGCCCGGGCCATCGGCGCGCTCCACCCCGATGTCACGACCGTGTTCGAGATGGGCGGCGAGACCTCCAAGTTCATCAGCCTCGAGACAGACGCGTCTACGGGTCGCGTGGGAATAGCCGACTACGGAACCAACGGAGACTGCGCGGCCGGCACCGGGTCGTTCATGGATCAACAGGCCAACCGCCTGCTCTACGACATAGAAGACGTGGGCGATATCGTGGGGGGCGCCGGCAAAGCCGCCTCCATCGCAGGACGTTGCTCGGTCTTCGCCAAATCCGACATGATCCACGCCCAGCAGAAGGGCTATCGACCGCCCGAGGTGCTGAAGGGCCTCTGCAACGCGGTGGTGCGCAACTACAAGGGCACCATCACCAAAGGCAAGGAGATCGGCGGCCGAGTGGCCTTCATCGGCGGCGTGGCGGCCAACAAAGGCGCCGTCGTAGCCATGCGCGAGGCCTTCGAGACCGACGAGCAAGGACTCATCGTCCCAGGCTATTACGCATGGATGGGCGCCATCGGCTGTGCGCTGACCGCGGCCGAAGAGCGGGCTGGAGTGGAGATGGTGGCCATCGACGTCTCCCGCCTCGACCAGGCACAGTCGGCCGACTTCCAGACCAGCGAACCGCTGTCCATGGAGCGAGTCGTCCTGTTGCGCGACCGCGTGAAGCCCTATGAATTCCCGCCGGGCGACGGCAAGATCGGGGCCTACCTGGGTATCGACATCGGTTCGGTGTCGACCAACCTGGTGATACTCGACGAGGCCGGCGAAGTAGTGAAGGAGATCTACGTCAAGACCGACGGCCGTCCCGTGGAGGTCGTCAACAAGGGCCTCTCCGACATCTGGAACGAAATGGGGCCGCGCTTGGAGATCTTGGGCGTCGCCACCACCGGCTCCGGCCGGGAGCTTATCGGTGAGCTCGTCGGAGCCGACACCGTCAACGACGAGATCACCGCTCACAAGACCGGGGCGACTTTCATCGGGCGCAAGCTCATCGACCGGGTGCCCGACACTATCTTCGAGATCGGCGGGCAAGACTCCAAGTTCATCAGCCTGCAGGACGGCGTGGTGGTCGATTTCGCCATGAACGAAGCCTGCGCGGCAGGGACAGGCTCCTTCCTTGAGGAGCAGGCCGAGAAGCTGGGCATCAAGATCATCGGCGAGTTCGCCGAACTGGCTCTGTCTTCGGCGGCTCCGGTCAAGCTCGGCGAGCGCTGCACGGTCTTCATGGAGCGCGATGTGAACTCGTACCTCCAGAGGGGCGCTGACAAGAAGGATCTCGTGGCCGGGCTGGCTTACTCCATCGTCTACAACTATCTCAACCGCCTGGTCGGCCGTAGACATGTGGGAGATACCATCTACTTCCAGGGCGGTACCGCCTACAACGACTCCGTCGCGGCCGCGTTCAGCATGATCCTGGGCAAAGACATCATCGTGCCGCCGCACAACGGGGTGGTCGGCGCCATCGGAGTCGCGCTCCTGGCCCGCGAGAAGATGGCGGCCACCAAGGCGCCCTCCCGCTTCCGCGGCTGGGATCTCGACAAAGTCGAGTACACCGTCCGCGAGTTCACCTGCAAGGGCTGTAGCAACGAGTGCGACATCCGCCAGTTCACCATCGGCGAAGAGAAGACCTACTGGGGCGACAAGTGCTCCGACAGGTACCGCAAGCGGGCCAAGGTGGACAAGGAGCCCATCATCCGCGATCTCGTCGAATACCGCAACGCCCTCTGTTACTCCTATGTGGCAGAGGCCGAAGACACCGACCTGCTCCTGCGCTCGGGCACCGGCGCCCCACGCGGCACCATGGGCATCCCCCGGGCCATGTACACATACGAGCGGCTGCCGTTCTGGGCCACTTTCTTCAAGGCCTGCGGGTTCGACGTCATGCTGTCCCGTCAGACCGACAAGAAGATCCGCCAAATGGGCATCGAGGGAGCCGTGGCTGAGCCCTGCTTCCCCATTCGAGTGGCCCATGGCCACGTGGCGGAGTTGATCGAAGAAAAGGCCGACTACATCTTCATACCGAACTTCCTGAACGAAGAGACCGACCACCCGGAGCTCGAGTCGCATGCCTGCCCGTGGGGCCAGACTCTGCCGCACGTCATCCGGTTCGCCCCGCATTTCGAGGACCATGCAGACCGTTTCCTCTACCCCACGCTGCACTTCCGGCGTGGTCCGGCCTTCGTAGGTGAGACCCTTCGCGCGGCCCTGAAGCCCTTGGGTGTACCAGCCCGCGTGGTCGACGCGGCCCTGAAGGAAGCCTACGACGCGCAGACCGAGTTCCGTACCCGCCTGGTGCTGGCCGGCACCGACGCCCTGGCCGAGCTCGAGGAACACGACGAATTGGGGATCGTGCTGGTGGGCCGCCCGTACAATATCTACGACTCGGGCGTCAACATGGACATCCCGGCCAAGCTCCGCCGCTACTACGGGGTCAACCTCATCCCGCTCGACTTCTTGCCGCTGTGGGGTCTTGACACCCGCGACGTCACCGAGAACATGTTCTGGAGCTATGGGCGTAAGATCCTGCAGGCCGCCAAGGTGGTGGCCGGACGCCCCAACCTGCACATCATCTACATGACCAACTTCAAATGCGGGCCCGACTCGTATATCAAGCACTACGTCAACGCCGCTTCGCCCGCGCCCTACCTGGTGCTGCAGTTCGACGAACACACCAATGATGCCGGCGCCATGACCCGCTGCGAGGCCTACCTCGACAGCAAGGGCTTCCTCCGCTGGTGGGCGCGGGGAGAGAGGGCCAAACAGGCGGTCAGGGAGTCCTGATGGATACCGACACGACCACCAAGAACGGCGGCAACGGCAAGCCGACCCGCGAGGCGGCCGAGGCCGCGCTGAGCGTGGCGTCCAAGCCGATGGCCGCGTATGGCGCCGAGACCAGCCCTGTCAAGAACAGCGCCAAGCTGGACGGCCGGACGCTCTGGTTCGCGCGGATGCCTTACGGCGGTTCGCGCATGCTGGCCGCTGCCTTCCGCTCCATCGGCTTGGACGCGCGGGTGATCCCCGACGAAGACTCCCGCGTGCTGGAACTCGGCGGCAAGTACACCTCAGGCGACGAGTGCTATCCCCAGCGCATCGTGCTGGGCGGCTACATGAAGCTCCTCGAAGATGACCGGCTCGATCCCAAGACCACCGCCCTCATCCTCCCCACGGCCAACGGCCCGTGTCGCTTCGGTCAGTACGTCTCGCTGCTGCGGCGCATCCTCGACGACCAGGGCTACGACGAGGTGTCCATCGTGTCGTTCACCTCGGCCAACGGCTACGCCGATATCGGTGAGCAGGCGAGCGCGCTCATCCGCACGGCCTGGCGATCGGTGGTGGTGCAGGACATCCTCATGAAGCTGCTGCTGATGACCAGACCCTATGAGGTGAACCCCGGCGACACCGACAAGGTCTATCTCGACTGCCTCGACCTCATGGGCGAGATCGTCGGAAAGCAGGGGCTCAGCAACAAGGAGCGCCTGGTCGAGCTTGTGGCTGGTCTCAAGAAGGTCAAGAAGGCGTTTCTGGACATCCCGGTGAGAAAGGAAGATCGCCCGCTCATCGGTGTGGTGGGCGAGATCTTCTGCCGC
>JAFGIH010000155.1 GCA_016929985.1 Thermoleophilia bacterium
CGGGCTGGGGTCCCGCCCGGAGGCGCTCCAGGATGGCCCGGCGGGTCCCGTCGCCCAGGGCCTCCAACACCGCCTCGTGTGGATCCGCCATATGTGCCTCTTGACTAACCGTTCGTTTGGGCTTACCGTTAGCGCCCACCGACGATAACACACCGCCGGGGGGCTGTGAAGCGAAGGCGACGAGAGGAGGTGGATCGGGAACAGCAAGGCCAGTGGTCCGCCCAGCAGCCGCGGGGTCGCGGGGCGGACCGCGACGGTCGAACGTGCGGGACCGCCTCAGGGTGGTGACGGAACAGGAGGTGAGTAGATGGGTGCTCCGGTGACGTGGTTCGAGATCAGCACCGGCGACGCCAAGGCGGCGCGAGCGTTCTACGCCAAGCTCTTCGGGTGGAACCTGCAGGTCCTCGAGGAGACCGACTACGCCTTGGTCGACACGGGCGTGAAGGACGCCATCGGCGGTGGCATCGGCCAGGCCCAGGGGCCCAACCAGGTGATCTTCTACATCGAGGTCGACGACCCCCAGGCCTATCTGGACCGCATCGCACAAGCCGGAGGCAAGACCGTGGTGCCGGTGACGGAGGTCCCGGGCATGGTGACCTTCGCCCAGTTTGCCGATCCACAGGGAAACGTGGTCGGGCTTTTCAAGAGCACGTGACGGGGCCGTGGCCGGGCCCAACGGATCCCGCGAACGGGCCCTCGTCCGGTTCTGGGAGGTCGCACTGGCAGCCTTCAAGCGGCGGGCGGAGTCGGGGACGTCAGGGCGTCGCTGGGCCCGGCCACCGTCGCTCGGCCATCTCCCCTGGAGACGGCCGTGGGGAGACGGTGTCCTTACACGACAGGGAGAAGGATGGAGGATGGCGATGCTCCTGATCGAATACCGGGTCGACGACTACGCGGGTTGGAAAGCCGTCTTCGATCAGGATCCGATGGGACGCAGTGCGCAAGGGGTCACCCGCCACTGCATCTACCGGGACTCAGAGGACCCGAACCACCTCATGTTGAGCCTGGAGTTCGCTACCGCCGATGAGGCTCATACATTCCGCAAGGCGCTCGAGCCGGTGTGGGACATGTCGGGTGCGAGGCGCGCTTGGGTTCTCCAGGAGGCCAATCGGTGAGGCCGACCGTGAGAGGTGAGTCCCAAGGGCGAACGTGGCCCGCGCGCCTGCCAGACGGCCGCGGCATCCACATCACCGAATACGGCGAGCCAGCTGGGCGGCCGTTGTTCCTCTTTCATGGCACACCACTGAGCGCACTCGCATACGGCTGGTTCGTCGACGGGCCAGCCCGAGCCCGCGGCCTGCGGGTCCTCTGCCCTGACCGCCCCGGCATCGGGCTATCCGATCCTGACCCTGGAAGGACCCTCCTGGACTGGGCCGACGATGTCTCGGCACTGGCCGATGCGATTCGGGTCGACGAGTTCCTGATGTTGGGACACTCATGCGGTGGCCCGTTCGCCCTGGCCGTCGCGGTTCGCCTCCGCACACGGGTGCAGGCGGTTGCGTTGGTCGCGGCCGCGGGTCCCGTCGAGGATGATGCGTCCCGGGCCGGCCTCACCCACGCCGATCGTCGGTTCCTGGACCTTTCCTTGCGACGACCGCGGGCGGCGTCGACGCTGATGTGGATGGCCGCCCTTCTCGCTCGGGCGGCGCCAAGCCGGGCGTTCGCCGCGATGACGAGTGAACTCGGGGAGGCCGACCTCCGGGTGGTGGCGAAGCACGAGCGGGAGCTGCAGGCGGCCTTCATCGAATCCGTGCGCCAGGGTCCTCGAGGGGTCGTCGACGACTATCGCTGCTGGGGATCGCCGTGGGGTTTCTCGCTGAGGGAGGTGTCGGCACCGGTCCATCTGTGGCAGGGCGACGCCGACGGGATGATTCCGATGTCGCATGCGGAGCGGTTGGCCCTTGAGTTGCCTCGGGCTGTGCTCCACCGCATCCCGGGCGAAGGACATTTCTCGATAGCTCACCACATGGGGGCAATCCTCGACTGGGCGATCCACGAGAGCCATTTGGAACAGATCGAGCCTGAGTAACGGGGCCCGTACAGCCTGCGCCGGATGGGTTCGACCAGCGACTTCTGCGCTATGAGAACTGACGATCCTGTCCACCGGCGGAGCAGCGAGTCTCTCGGAAAGGAGCGGTCGGATGGACTTCGATCGATACACGGTCACGTTGCTGATCAAACCTCCCGACGCGCCCGAACTCGACGAGCAGGCCGCGGCCGCGCTGCAGGATGCGCACATGAGTCATCTGGCCGATCTGCATGAAGCAGGTGTCCTGCTGGCCGCTGGTCCGCTGTTTGACGAGCAGTACCGCGGGCTCTCCATCCTGAACGCCGAGCCGGAGCGGGCCCGGGAGCTTGAAGAGCAGGATCCGGCAATCCGCGCCGGGCTGTATTCGATCAGGGCCATCTCCTGGATGGTTCCCGGCGGAGTCATGTCGTTCTCACCCGGGCGTCTCCCTCGTTCGGTTGCGGAGGCCACCGGGCGCTGAGACCACGAAAGCCCTCCGAGTCGCCTGTTACACCGGAGTTTCGCAGTTCGCGGGCATGTGAGGGCGCGGTGAGCTGAGAAGGGCCTGGTCAGAGGGCTGCGACCCTCGTGTGGAGTCTGGAAGTGTGGGCACACGACTGGGTTGTGTTCCGGCTGCTGATGTGATCGAGTCGCGGGCATGTACCTGCGGACGATTCAGCGGCGGAACCGGGACGGCAGCGTGGTCCGCTACGTGCAGCTGGCCCACAACCGGCGCAAGGGCGCCTCGACCCAGGCGGAGGTGCTGGTCAGCCTCGGCCGGGAGGACCGGCTGGACGTGGAGGGCTTGCGCCGGCTGGTCGGCTCGATCGGCCGCTACCTGGAC
>JAFGIH010000156.1 GCA_016929985.1 Thermoleophilia bacterium
ATTCGGCGGTAGTCGCTGCACCGGTTGAGCGCGACGCGATAGAGCCAAGCGACCGGGTCTCGCAGGTCGCCTACGGTATCCCAGCGCAAGTAGAGCTTGAGGAACGCATCCTGGGCGGCATCCCAGGCCAGTTCTGGGTCCCGGGAGACGAGGAACAGGCTCTGTACCAGTCTCGTGCAATGCTCCTGGACGAAGCTATCGAAGCTTCCATTTGCGCCTGCCGTAGGGACACCTCCCGCGTGTCTTTGCCTCCCTCTCTAGTATGGAGACGTCTGGAGGGTACCTTTTTCTTGACATGGGTTGCAGAAAAGCTGGAGCGTTCTGCGGTATCGTGAGTTGACTGCGTCGAGGAACGAGGGGGGAACGATGAAACATCGCCGCTGGATTCTCACGCCTCTGATGGCGCTCCTTTTTCTTCTTCTCGTCGCTCCCGCTGCACTCGCAGCTCCCCCTGTTGATGGCTGGCAGACGACCTCGCTCTCCGAAGACGTAGGCCAGGGTGTACACGCCCGGATGGACGAAGGGCATATGGTGTGGGTGGACGGGAGGACCTCCGCTGCCACACCCATAGTGCTTCTTGACGTGGCGACGGGGCAGCGAGAGGTGATCGCCCCTGACGGTAGCTCGCCCGAGATCGCCGGCGACCACATCGCGTACCTGGGTCCGGGCGAATCCAGCTCCTCCGGACGTCCCGGGAGAGACGTGTTCTTGTACGCGATATCAAGCGGAGAGACGCGACGCCTCACGAACGACGCCGAGACTAGGTTCAACTACCGACTGAGCGTGCAGGGGGATATGGTCACCTGGCTTTCCGCCACCAGGGTGGGGATAGAGGGCCCGATAGCCGGCGACATGTCCCTTCTGCTCCACGATATCGCCAAGAACCAAACGGTCACCTTGGCTGCCGAGGAACCGGGAACGGGTGGTCCGAGCTTCTACGTGTCCGATGCCGAGAAGGTCATCTGGAAGAACGAGCCGGCCTGGACGCCCGGAGAGCCGGCTCTCGAAGTCTGGTTCTACTCCGCCGGCACCGGAGAGACCCGGGAGGTTCCCTCCCTGCGTGAGTACAACATCGCCGCTCTGGCCGGAGACATACTGCTGGCGTGGCGCCAGTGGAGCACCGAGGGCGGCGTGGAGCACTTCGTCAGGTACGACCTCAAGTCCGGAGAACGGCTTCCCCTGGATGAGCTACTCAACGGGGCGACGCCGGGGCCGTCCCTGATAGCGGACGGCAGTTCCTTCGCCTGGGCTGGGTATGCCGACGGGTCGACGTACGTTGCGCTCAGCGATACCGCCACCGGGCGGACCAAGCGGATATCCACCACTGGGTATGACGTGGGCGGACTCGTCCTTCGCGGTGATCTACTCCTTTTCCACGGCCAATTCCGTGGCCGGTATGCGGGCACCAACTGGAACTACCTCTTCGTGTACGATCGCGCCCGCGACGTCCTCACCCGCATCGATACGCTGCAAGGTTCCAACGACAGTTACGGTACAGACGGCGCCGGCGTCGCCTTCACCACCGCCAACTCCTGGCCGTATAACTGGGATGATCCGCAGCGACTGCTTCTGGCAACTCCCGCCGCTTCCTTGGCCCCCGCGTTTCTGGACGTGCCCGGCACGCACCTCTACCGCACCGCGATACAGGGCTTGAAAGAACGGGAGATAGTGGGCGGGTATCCATGGGCCGACGGGATCGGCGCCGCGACAGGGACTGTCTTCCGTCCCGACGCAACCCTCACCCGGGCGCAGTTCGCCAAGATGCTCGCGCTCGCGCTCGACATTCCATTGGATCCTTCCGCCCTCGCTCCCTTCGACGATGTGGCCTCGGGTCTCTTTCCCGGCGCCTACGTCGCTGCCTTGGCAGAGCGCGGGATAGCGTACGGCACCGGGCCTCGCACCTTCTCTCCCTATGCGACCCTCACCCGAGCGCAACTGATGACCCTGCTCGTACGCGCCATCGACAAGGTGAAGCCTGGGGTTCTCGGCACGCCTCCCATGACCCCTTATCCCCAAGGCTACCGGGGTGCACTCGGTTCCTTCGACTCCACCCACGCCCCCTTCATGCTCCGTGCTGAGTTGAACGGACTGGTCGATGGGCTGGTAGGTTATGGATTCGGCGGCAAGTGGGATCCCTGGAGGCCTGCCACCCGAGCCGAGGCGGCGCAGGCACTGTGGAACTTCCTGGGTAAGGAAGGACGCCCGGCGCCGTCTACGCCTTGATGCCGCGCCGGCACCTCGGGAGTACCCTGACGCAGTCCTGATGGGTCTCGGATGCGGCCGGCGAGCAGCCCGTGCAATAGCCTGCAGGTAGCACGCCTTGTACGCAGAAATGCAACATCCGCCTCGGCGGATGTTGCATTTCTGCGACAGAAGGACCCCTTGGCGAGGGGCCGGAATACGACGTGGTCGCCGATGCGAAGGGGAATTCTACCCGTGTCCTTTCCGCCCACGTTCTATGCCTCGCACGCGCTGAATCCAGTAGCTCCCCAGCGCCGCCACAACGGCGTTCCCGGCACCAATGGTGAACACCTCGACAAGAAACCATCCGACAAGAGCCCCCCCGGAAGGCCTATCCGTGTCCATGATGTTCTGCACTACGAGGACCGCCCCAGTCGCCACGAGAGCCCCGAGGACTGCCAAGAGCGTTGACCGTCTGAGGTGGGCTGAGTATCTCCACCGAGAGTTCATCAGCCGCGCGTACAGAACCGCACCCGCAATGGCCGGGATGACTCCTGGCAAGAACAGCAGAGCCACGTAGTTCAAGCCATCCGGCAGATTGTGGCGTGCCAGGAGAGCGGGCACGAACAAAGCGGCGATTAGAAGTAGCCACAGACCAACGGCCCATAACAGGGCCCGGATGCTCCTGGGTCTCTCCAGCCTTTCATATTGGTGTCCTGTGTAGGTACCTGAATCTGAATCATGAGATTCTGCCATTCGTGTCTCTCCGTTGGGCATGCACCGATCTCCTCGCCCCGCTCACCGACGGCGCTCACAGCTTCACGGCTAGGGTCACGAACGCTATCGGTGTGGTGTCTGACTCCTCGGCCCCTGTCACGTACATTCTTGATACAGTCGTGCCTCTGATCTCGGTGACGAAGCCCACTGTAGCCTCGCAGGGTTCGTCGGTAAAGGTGGATGTCTCCACTCCCGACTTCGCGGCCACCGTGGCCGACGAAGGGAGCGGCATCAGAGAGGTCACGTTTCAGGTCTCGCTCGACCAGACCGATCCGTCGTGGCAAACGGCATCGGTGGACACTCCCCCGATTCAGGGACCGACTCTTACACCGCCCTGTGGCCTGAGGTCGGGACGCTCGGTCAAGGTCTAGCAGACGGCCGGTATCTCTTCAGAGTGATCGCCACAGATAGGGCCGGCAACGCATGCGTGTCGGCCTCTCTGGTGGTGACGGTCAGCACCGGCCAAGCCAGAACGGCGTGAGGCTCATGTGTCGAGCAGACATGAGACCATGTGTTCGCGGGGCACACCAGGGAAGGGGAGAGGGATGGGGGCAAGCAGGAACCTGTTGGAAGTCAAGCTGCAGGAGTTCGATCCCGAAGTCGATGAGCTAATCCGGGACGAGATGCAGCGCAACGAAGAGACGATCAATCTCATCGCCTCGGAGAATTATCCGCCCAAATCAGCCATGAAGGCCATCAGCTCGATGCTCTCCGGCGTCTACAGCGAGGGATATCCCGGGGAACGCTACTATCGGGGCCTGGCGAACGTCGACAAGATCGAATCCCTGGCCTTAGGCAGGGCCAAAGAGATCTTCGGCGCCGAGCACGCCAATGTTCAGGCTCTCTCCGGCTCGGGGGCCAACATCGCCGCCTACCTCTCTCTCCTTCAGATAGGCGACCGCATCCTCAGCATGGACATCGACGCCGGCGGGCACCTGAGCCACGGGGCCAAGGTGAGCATCGTTGCCCAAGCTGTTCAAGGTGACCCAGTACGGCGTCGATCCGCACACCGGCCTCCTGGACTATGACCAGATCCGGGCCATGGCCCTGGACGTGAAGCCCAAGTTGATCGTGTGCGGCGCCAGCGCCTACCCGCGGATCATCGACTTCGCCCGCTTCGGAGCGATCGCCCAGGAGGTGGGAGCCTACCTGCTGGCCGACATAGCGCACATCGCCGGCCTGGTCGCGACGGGAAACCACCCGAGCCCGGTGCCGCATTGCGACATCGTGACCACGACCAC
>JAFGIH010000157.1 GCA_016929985.1 Thermoleophilia bacterium
ATCGCGGCAGACTCGTAAGGTCCGTGGTCAAAGATGGTCTCGTACAAGTCTGTTACAGGAGGAGGCCGTAGTCATGAGAACGTTCGCAAGAAGAGTGTTCAGACGGACCATCGTGGTCGGTCTGTCGCTGATACTGCTTGTCGCAGCCCTGGCCCTCGTCGCAGCCGGATGCGGTACCACCGGCGAGGTCGGCGACGGGGGTACCGTCAGCACGACCGAGCCCGCCCCGACCACCACCACTGAGGCCATTGAGAACACAACCACCACCGCGCCGTCCGAAACCACTACCACCACCCTCGAGGACACCATGGCGGTCAGGGTCTACTTCTCCTGTGGTGAGCAGATATGCGCTTCCACCCGAGAGATCCCCCAGACGGTGGAAGTGGGAGCCGCGGCGATGCGGGCTCTTCTCGAAGGCCCCACCGATGCGGAGCAGGAGGCCGGCATGGTCAGTAACATCCCCGACGGCACCACCTTCCTGGGACTCAACATCGCTGATGGCGTTGCGACCGTCGACCTGTCACGGGAGTACTCCTCGGGCGGCGGCAGCCTCTCCATGTTCATGCGTCTGGCCCAGGTGGTCTTCACTCTCACCCAGTTCCCGACCGTGGAGGGCGTCGACTTCAAGCTCGACGGCGAACCGATCGACGTACTGGGCGGCGAAGGCATCATCATCGACCGTCCGCAGACCCGGGACGACTATGAGAGCATGTCGCCCGCCATCTTGGTCGAGTCCCCCACGCTGGGTCAGACAGTGAGCAGCCCCCTGCGCATCACCGGCACCGCGAACGTCTTCGAGGCGGTCTTCCAGGCCAACATCGTGAACTGGGACGGTCTCATCATCGCCGAGGAGATCGTCATGGCCTCTTCGGGCACAGGGACTCGCGGGACCTTCGACGTCACAGTACCCTTCACAGTCGACCGGCCCGGCCTGGGTGGCCTCATCGTCTTTGCCGAGTCGCCCAAGGACGGCTCCCAGATCAACGTGGTCGAGATACCGCTGCAGCTGGCCAAGTAGCAGCGCTCCACCAAGCGGACTCTCCCAGTCCACGGCCCACCGGACCAGGCCGGGCGGATCCCCTATCTCTGTCCCGGCCGGCCGGTGGGTCTTCTCGTGCATGCCCTCTGGTAGCTTTGGTAGACCAGTGTGGCCTGTACGCGACTGTTGACCCCCAGCTTGCGGAAGATGTTGTTGGCGTGCGTCTTCACCGTCTTCTCAGTGATATAGAGATCGGCTCCTATGCTTTTGTTCGACATGCCCAGAGCTATCATCTTGAGGATCTCCCGCTCGCGGTCGGTGAGCGTGTCCATTCCTTCGTGCCCGAACGGGACGGATCGATCATCATCCGCGTGACCGGCTCCTCGCCCGGGCGAGTGTCGCCTTCTCACGGTCCCCAACGGCTCGTCGGTCGGATACAACCTGCCTTCGGCAAGCTCCAGAAACCGGCGACGCAGGTTCTCCGGAAGCATGGGGAGGACACGCTCACGGATCAGTGTTCCAGACCCGAAGCGATCGCATAGAGCCAGGGCGGGCAGCGCTACCTTCGCCTCCTGGCTGAAGAAGTGCAGGTGTTCGTGTTCCTCGGCGATCCGAATTGCTTCCGCGAGAGAGCGAGCCGCCTCATGCTCCCGGCCCGCCAGTGCGTGAAACCACCCAAGATAGAAGAGAGCGGGAGCCAAGGAACTCTTGAGACCCTGGCGTCGAGCAGCGCGCGCGGACTCTTCGAGCGAGGTCTGTGCTTCTTGTCTCCTGCCCAGAACGGCCAGATCCATGCCCACCGAGACCATCGCATATACCCGTTCGAATACGGCCAGCCGATTCTTGTCCACAAGTTCGAAAGCGATCTGGTGATGCTCCAGAGCCCGCTGGGCATTGCCGGTGCGTCGGCAGAGATCCCCCCAGAGGCTCTCGGCCCAGAAGCACATCTCAACGTCGCCGGTCTTCGCGGCAACCGCATGAGCCTCTCGGAGCTTAACAAGAGCCTGACGGTAGTCCCATCTGCCCAACGCGATGGACGCCTGACTGATGAGACATGAGGCTCCCACCAAAGAGTAGCCCCGGGTACACACCAGCCGCTCACATTCGTCAGCCGCTCGTGATGCTGCTTCGTAGTCGCCCGTGAGACACGCAAACACCGCTGCGCCGTTAAGGGCCAGAGCGGATTGGAGCGACCGTCGGCCGTCCTTCTCACCGAGGGCCTTCTCTGCCCATGATCTGGCCAGTCGATACTCCCCGAGCGAGTAGTGGAGCCGCATGCGCTGTATGCAGACCCGCCGGGTGAGGAACTCCCGCCCCTCGGCGGGGGCTAGGGCAAGGGCTTTCTCCCAATCCTCGACTGCCTCGTCACAACGACAGAGGCTGGCCAAGATACCGCCCTCCACTGCCAGCACCTCCACCTTCTCCCGAGCCGTGCGGGCAACGGCGCGGCACCGCTTCATCACAGCCAAGCTTTCGTCCCAGAAGCCCTGGTTGAAGAGGCAGAAGGCGGAGCCCAGGAGAACGGGCAGCAGCCCTTCTTTGTCACCCGCCGCAGCAAGACAGCGCGCCGCCCGCTCGTAGATCTCCGCGGCCTGCGCGTACTGACCCTGCTCTTGTAGGATCCGGGCTTTGGTGACCAGCGGCCAAGGCCCCTCGGCGCAGCCTGCCGACCCGGTATGAGGAATGAGCTCCAACCATTCGTCACTGGTGAAGTTCAGCGCCGCGTTGAGCGAAGAGAGAGCCAATTGACGCAAGGGACGCCCAGCCTCGTCGTACCGGCCGGCCCGGAGGTAGAGCGTCGCCGCTTCACGCGGCTCGCCGGTATCCTCGAGATGCCTGGCCGCCCGGCCCATGAGGTTGCTTGCCTGGTCAATCTGGCAGGCTTCCCGCTCGGCGAAGGCGCGCACCAGTGGATGCACCTTATAGCTTCTGCGCCCCACCCGGGTCACCAGGAACCCTCGGGCAACCAGGTCTTCCAGTATGGCCTCGGCGCAACCGGGCGGACCGGGCAGAAACGCCTCATCACGCGGAAAGATCACCCTTGGAAGAAGAGCCGCGGTCAGCATGGTCTGGGCGGCATGTCCGTCAAGCCCAGAAAGGATGTCGCGTTCGAGGTACGTCCGCAGGTCGCGCCCACGCTCGATGACCCCCACGACATCCTTTCGGTTCATGGCGCCGCCACGTGACAGTAGGCGCTGCCCAAGTAGCACCAACGCTGCCGGCCAGCCCTGGGTGACGCGCCATAGGGCGCGGGCTTCTGAAGCATCCAGCTGAACCGACCAGTTTCGCGAGACCCACACAGCCACTTCCCGCGGAGTCAGTCGTAGCTCTCTACTCTGGAGCCGCACGATCCTACCGCCCAGGCTCACCCCGTCCAGCCTCAGTGGCAGGGGTCTACGCGATGACAAGAGAAAGGTCCAGCCCGGAGGTGACCCTCTGATGATGGACTCCAGAGCCACCACCACCTGGGGCGACGACTCGACCAGATGAAGATCGTCCAGAGCGACGAGGGTCGATTGCCCCGCGAAGCGGGAGATGAAGTCCGCAGTGTCCGCGGTAAGGTCGAGCACTGCCATGTCCATGACGCCGGGTTCCGGCCAAGCAAGAGAGCGAGCACTCGGTCCGTCGGAGGGCTCCATGCCAAGTCCGGCCATGAGATATGTAAGAAAGCGGATCGGGTCGCGGTCGCTCTCCTCCAAGGACAGATACATGGTCCGTCCACCGGCGGCCGAGAGCAGGTCGACAATGAAGGCCGTCTTGCCGTAGCCCGGGCCCGCTACCAGTGAGATGACCCCGCCGCCACGGACCGGCTCCACGAGGTCGCGGAGGCGCGCGCGGCCCATGACGAAGCCCATGTGAGGCAGACTGAGTTTCGCCGCTATCGTCCTCGCGCGCTGTTCTTCAAGATCGGATGCTCGCAACACCGGCGCTTCCCGCAGATCAAGATCGGAGAATCGGCTGCCGGGCATCACGCCCGCAGAAGACGCCATCGTATCAACGCATATCAGAGTGTCAACAGTTGTCATGTGATTCTCTTCTTGTAGAAGGCCTGTGCGTCGTTCGCCGCCGTGACGCCGGCGCCCCACAGGGCGCCGGGTCCGGACTGCGGTGAGGTCTAGAGATATTCGAGCCGTTTGGCCACTACCGACACGGCCTTGCGCTCTTCGCCATCCTTCTCGTACACATCCTGGCGCAAGGAGCCCTCCACGGCGATACGCCGCCCCTTGCCCAGATGGTCTCCGGCGGCCTCGGCCAAGGTGGCAAACGGACATCTGTGAACCTGCCTGAATCAACTTGCGGGACAAGTCACGGTCCGCTTTGCGCTCTGCCGACTTGGAGGGTGGGTACGAGTTGCGGCTTGGTCCCTGTCGCATAAGGCCGCAGTCGCCTGCCGGGAGAGACTACTAGCGGCCAGCTCATGCTCTATGTCCAGCCTTCCAGACTGGCTTCGACTCTATTCCCGGGACCCCAGCGCCATTCCATAGGCCGCGTCCCCGTTGTCGTCTCCCGGGCCGCGATTGCCTGCAACTCACTGCCAGCAAGCCAGCCATTCGTTCGTCGAGGTATAGGTGTTTCCCGTCGAGAGCCTTATTCCCAACAGCACCTTGACCGGGTGGTCGCCTTGTTTCAGCTCGAAGGGCACTGCTACTTTCACTGACTCTCCGGGCTGAAGCGTCACGAGATCCAAGACCTCGTGTCCGGCCAGCGTCTCCTCTGAACTGCCGCTTCCCGTGCCGCCGCTGCTTTTTCCCATCAGGAAGAACTCCCCAGACGAGCAGGTGAGCGGGTCACTACCGGTGTTGGTGATCGTCACCAGGCTGTAGGCGAGGTAGAGCGGTATGGGTCCGGAGTGCGTTTGTAGCTCCTCGGTTCGCTCGGGTACTTCAACAGGTTGCTCGACCTTGATCGTCCGCCCGTCGAGAACGGCCTCCTCGCCCCAGCTGAGGATCGGGCCCACGCCCATGATCGTCGTCGTCGACGAGGGCGACGGATCGTCGATAGTGGGAGCCACTCCGTAGGTCGTCCTTGTCGTCTCCAGGCCGGGCAGCTGTGAGGTCTCGTCACCGGGGTGCGTGCGTTCCTGCAAGGTCGCGACCCAGTAGGCGTAGTCCATGTCATGGGGGAGAGCATCTGTCGGCACGATCACCTCGTCGACTTCTGGGCGGTCGCGCAGCTGATCGGCCAGAGATGCGGCCCGCGTGTAGTCGGTCAGCCAGACTCCGAGGCTGGCGGGCAGGGGTTTGTTCGTTAG
>JAFGIH010000158.1 GCA_016929985.1 Thermoleophilia bacterium
CAGCAGAGCGACCACGGCGGGGCCAGCATCTACGTGCTGGAGGTCAACCCCCGCGGCAGCCGTACCGTGCCGTTCGTGAGCAAGGCGACGGGAGTGTCGCTGGCCCGCATCGCCACGCGCGTCATCGCCGGCCAGAAGCTGCGCGACATGGGTCTCCCCGGCTGGGAGGAGTCGCTGAGCGCCGGCCGGGTGCCCTGCCGGCGCGACCTGCAGCACGTTGCTGTGAAAGAAGCCGTCCTGCCGTTCTCGCGCTTTGCCGGGGTCGACACCACGCTGGGTCCCGAGATGAAATCCACGGGCGAGGTCATGGGGATCGGAGCCAGCTTTCCGGAAGCCTTCGCCAAGGCCTCCCTCGCTGCTGGCGACCGGCTGCCGCGGGAGGGGGCCATCTTCATGTCCGTCGCCGACGCCGAGAAAGACGCCGCCATCCTCATGGCCCTCATGCTGAGCACGCTTGGCTTCCGCATACTTGCGACAGGTGGCACTCACCGGGCTCTCATGCTGAACGGCATCGCGTCTGAGGCGATCCTCAAGTACACGGAAGGGCAGGACATACGCGCCGCGCGGGCGGCCGTCTCCGGTCCGGTCGCCGCATCCGGCGTGGCCGCAGCGCCCGATCTACCCACGGTCACCACCATCGTCGATCTGATCGAGGCCGGTGAGGTCGCCCTGGTCATCAACATCCCCCGCGGCAGGGGCGCACAGGCAGATGGCTATGAGATCCGCCGCGCAGCGCTGCGGCGCGGCGTCCCCACCATGACCAACGCCGCGGCAGCTCACGCGGCCGTGCAGGGCATCGCCGATGCGCTGCGCAACCACGAGATCAACGTGACGTGTCTCCAAGACCTTCACGGGCGGTTGGCGGACTCGGCCGCCGCGGGCTATGCTTCGGCGGGGGAGGTGCGTACGTGAGAGGACACATCGATGGGGACGGGCAGCCGGTAGAGCCCCGCTCGCTCGGCCGCGTAGTGACCGACGAACGGCTGGGCGCCATGGTCCGCCTCACTGTGAAGGTGCCGGGTTGGTCCGGCAGCCGCCCGGGACAGTTCGCCCTTCTTCAGGCCGAGCCTTCGCACTGCTTCCTGGCCCGGGCGCTTTCGGTGTCTGACGAAGAGGGGGAGAAGGTCTCCTTTTTGGTCGCTCCCGTGGGGGAGGCCACCCAGGAGTTGTGCAGCCTCAGAGCCTTCGACCCCGTGTGGGTGCTGGGGCCTCTGGGTAGCGGGTTCGATGTCGATGCACTGGTGAAGAGTCCGGGCCGTGCAGTCATCGTGGCGGGCGGGGTGGGGGTCGCGCCCTTTCCGCTGCTCCTTTCCCGTATGGCCGAGCGCTACCGGGAGGTCAATCCGGAGCCGGCGGGCGAGCAGCCGGGGAGTCCCGTCGCCACGGGGCCGGAGGTCTTAGTACTGCTGGGTTTCCGCGACGCCGTCCAGTTCGAGGGGGCGACCCCGCTCCGCGAGGCGGCCGTACGTCTAGGGCAGGCGGGGCTGCGCTGCCGGCTCGAGGTAGCTACGGAGGACGGGTCACGAGGTCCGGCCGAGAAGGTGACCGATCTGCTGCGGCGCCACCTGCGGCCGGGCGACCGGGTGGCGGTCTGTGGACCGTGGGCCATGTCGACGGCGGTCTGGGACGTCTGTTCGGTGGTGTCCGACGTGCAGACCTGGTTCAGTCTCGAGACCACCATGGCCTGTGGGGTGGGCTCGTGCCACGGGTGCGCCATCACGCTGGCCGATGGTTCGCAGGCCCGGGTGTGCCATGACGGGCCGGTGTTCCGCGGGGAGGAGGTCTTCGGTGGCTGACCTCTCCGTGCGGCTGGGACCGCTCCAGCTCGAACACCCTGTCATCAACTGCTCGGGGACCCTGGAGGTCTTCGAGTTGGCCGACACCTTCGGCCCCCGGTTCCTCGACCATCTCCCGGTGGCGGCCTATGTGCCCAAGACCGTCACGCTGCAGCCCCGCGCAGGCAATCCTCTGCCGCGGATCCTGGAGACGGCGGCGGGCATGATCAACGCCATCGGACTGCCCGGGCCGGGTCTGGAGGCGTTCGTCGCTCAGGAGCTTCCCCGGCTTCTGTCGCTGCCCTGCCCGTTGATACTGAGCGTCGGAGGGTTCTCCCGCGGTGAGTATGTGACCCTGGCGTCCGGACTCGGCGAGGCGCTGGACTTTGCTTGTCCCGAAGGGTGGGCGGCACAGGTGGGTCTAGAGCTCAACATCTCCTGTCCCAACGTCCACTCGGGGTGCGCATCCATAGGAGCCGACCCCCAGGAGGCTGAAGCGGTGGTGGGAGCGGTCCGGGCGGTGTGGTCTGGTCTCTTGGTGGCGAAACTGACCCCCAACGTCACCGATATCGCCGAGATCGGGCGGGCCGCCGAGGCCGCGGGCGCCGACGCCGTGGCGGCGGTCAACACGTTCAAGGGGCTTGTGATCGACCGGCGGACCCTGAGGCCCTATCTGGGCAACATCACGGGCGGTCTGTCCGGCCCGGCCATCAAGCCGCTCGCCCTCCGCGCCGTGTATGAACTGTTCGAGACGGTGTCTATCCCCATAGTGGGGATGGGGGGAATCGCAAATACAGAAGACGTGATCGAGTTCATGGCTTGTGGCGCCACGGCGGTCGCGGTTGGGTCGTGCGGGTTTCGAGATCCCTGTCTGGGTCGGCACTCGGCACAGGGACTTGCCACGGCTCTAGACGAGCGCGGGCTGAGCGTGGGGGATCTGGTGGGCTGTGCCCACCGAGAACTCTAAAGCTCCACCTCAACTACAGTTTTGAAAGCAAAAATGCGTGCAAAATAGGCCACAGACCTTGTTGCGTCGGGAAAGCTGGTGTGTATAATGGCCGCTGTGAACCACACTGTGAGCACCATTCCTCAGACACCAGAACGTAGCCAGCAGCAGCGGATGGACGCTCTCCGCAGGGCTAACGACATCCGTTCTGAGCGGGCCCGGCTCAAGGAACGCCTGCGCACCGGCGACCTGGTCATCATCGATGTTTTGAACGACCCGCCCTTGTGCGTCCACACGGCCAAGGTGCTGGACCTGCTGTTGGCGGTACCCAAGTACGGCCGGGTGAAGGCCAATAGGCTCCTCGAACGTTGCAGGGTGAGCCCGGCAAAGACGGTGAACGGGCTCACGCCTCGCCAGCGCAAAGAACTGCTCGACATGCTGGGCGGCTGACCGACTCTCACGGGGGGCGGCCATCGCCAGGCTTATTGTCATCTCTGGGCCCTCCGGGGCCGGCAAAGGCACAGTTATCAAGCGGGTGATGGCGTGCGTTCCCGATCTGGCCTTGTCGGTCTCCGCGACCACCCGGAAGATGCGTCCCGGCGAGGTGGAAGGGCGTGAGTACTTCTTCCTGAGCGATCAGGAGTTCAGACGCTGGATACGCAAGGGGCTCTTCCTGGAGTGGGCGGATTACACCGGCAGTCTGTACGGCACACCGAAGAAGCCTGTCCGGGAGCATCTGGAAGCCGGCCGGGATGTGATACTCGAGATAGAGCTCAAAGGGGCGAAGAAGGTGCTCGCGAAGTGCCCCGAGGCTTTGATGGTCTTCATCATGCCTCCGTCGCTGGAGGAGCTCGAGCGGCGCCTCAGAGGCCGCGGGACCGAGAGCGAGGAGGCCATCCAGAAACGTCTGGCGAGAGCGAGAGAAGAGATCCCCGAGGCGGAGAAGAGGATGAAGCGAAACCGCCCACACCACTATGGTATAGTGAACAATAGTGTCGCGCAGGCGAGTGAAGAGTTCGCCGCGATAATCGAACGAACCAGGGAAGAGGATGAACAAGCCGACTGTCGATGAGATCCTTGCCGGTCTGTCCAGCACCTGTGAAGAAGGCGCGGAAGAGCCCAACCGCTATACCGCTGTGATGGCTACCGCGAAGCGGGCCCGCCAGATCAACAGCTACTACCATAGCCTCGGCGAGGGCGGTGCTCTCGACGGGTTCACTCCTCCGCCGGTGGCGACGTTCTCCAAGAACTACCTCAGCATCGCCATGGCCGAGGCGGCCAGGGGCGAGATCGCCTGCCGGGTGCGGCCCACTCGCTAGCAGGCGACCGGCCGGCAGTAGGCAGGAGAGTATCTGATGGCTGACCGGCCCGTCGTGCTCTTGGGGGTGACCGGCGGGATCGCGGCCTACAAAGCCGCGGAGCTTCTGCGAGGTCTCCAGAAAGCAGGCATGGAAGTACGCGTCATCATGACGCGCGCGGCCACGAATTTCGTCGGCCCCATGACTTTCGAGGCATTGTCCGGAGCGCCCGTCCGCCTCGACGAAGTCAGCGAACTGCGAGCCGATTCCCGCATCACTCACGTCGAAGATGCCCAAGACGCGGACATCCTCGTCGTCGCACCGGCCACCGCGAACACCCTTGCGAAGATGGCCAACGGCATCGCCGACAACCTGCTCACCTCGATGATCCTGGCCTTCGGCAAGACCGTCGTCATCGCCCCGGCCATGAACACCAACATGTGGGACCACCCCGCCACCCAGCACAACGTCGCTCTGCTACGCGACCGCGGCGTGTTCGTGGTCGAGCCCGGCGCGGGCGAGCTGGCCTGCGGCGACTACGGCTCTGGTCGCATGGCCGAACCCGACAGCATCGTGGCCGAGGTCAAGCTCCGGCTGCAGGTGCAGCGCAAGCGCGACCTGCGTGGCCTGCGTGTGCTCATCACCGCGGGAGGCACCCGCGAGCCCATAGATGCCGTGCGCTTCATTGGTAACCGCAGCTCGGGCAAGATGGGCTTCGCCCTGGCTCGGGCGGCCTTCGACCGGGGCGCACAGGTCGACTTGATCGAGGCCAACGTGGACATGCCGGCCGTGCCCGGGGTCCGGGAGATCGAGACCCCCACTGCGAAGGAGATGCACGCGGAGGTCATGAGGCGGCTGCCCGAGATCGACATTCTCATCATGGCAGCGGCCGTGGCCGACTACCGGGTGGCCGATGGACCCGCCGGCGGCAAGATCGGCAAAGGCAGAGACGAATGGGCCATCGAACTGGAAGCGACTGCCGACATCCTGTGCGACGTCGCAGCGCACCGACAGGGCCAGTTCCTGGTCGGGTTCGCTGCTGAGTACGGGCTTGAGGGCTTGAGCCGGGCCAAGAGCAAGATGAAGCACAAGTCGCTGGATATGATCGTGTTCAACGACATTTCGCGCACCGATATCGGCTTCGACTCCGACTTCAACGAGGTGCGTATCCTGGCGCGCGACTTCGAGGTGGCGGTGGAGCGGGCGCCCAAAGAGACCATCGCCGAGATCATCCTCGACAACATCGCCCAAGCCGTGCGGGGGCGCCAGGGGGAGACCCCGCTGCCGGCATAGCCCCCTACAGAAAGACGACCACTTTGTAGACCAGCAGGCCGGCCGCGAGCACGGTCAGCAGCCCACCGGCCACGGACGCCAACCGGACCGGGACGCCGCAGCGGGGTTCCGGCGCATCGAGTCTGCGGACCAAACGTACCTCCCCTTCTACCCGAAGGGGGCGGACATCCATGATGCTCATGCCGATGGTGACGTAACGCCGTTGCCGCTTTTTCTTGAGGGTCCACGCGGTTGCCAGGACTATAAGAACCCCAAGATAGACCCAGCCGAACGTCCGAAGAGTGGAGGCCGCCGGTCCCTCGTAGCCCCACACTGCCACGCACGGGGTAACGAAGAGCGTGAGCACGGCGAGCGCGGCCACGAGGTCCATAACGAGAGCCAGCCGCGTGCGCCAGGCCGGGGCCTCGATGACTTCGTCCAAAGGCCTCGCACTGTCGTTCACCACTCTTCTCCCTATGCGCGTCCGCACGGATATCTTCTCCTTCAGGGTATCGGCATGGGTGTGGCGTGCGATGAGAGCAGGGTGAAGGAAAAGGCGCGCCTGGTGGCGCGCCTTCAACTTCGAGAGTCGCGGCCTCAGCCGCGTGGATCGCTGGAAAGCTAGGCGCTCTCCCGCAGGGCCTGGATCTCTTCCGCGGCCTTGATCTGTTCCAAGGCCTTGGCCTCGATCTGGCGGATACGTTCGCGGCTTACGTTGAAGCGGGAGCTGACTTCGGCCAGGGTGCGGGGATGCTCGCCCTTCAAACCGAAGCGGAGCTCGACCACCTTGCGCTCGCGCTCGTCCATAGACTTGAGCACGCGGTCGAGGCACTCCTTGGCCAGCCTGGTCGCGACCTCGTCGGCCGGGTCGGGAGTACGGGAGTTCTCGATGAAGTCGCCCAGTTCCGCGTCTTCCTCATCGCCGATGGGGGTCTCGAGCGAGGTGGTGCGCTGCGCGATCTTGCGCATCTCCTGCACTTCGCCCGGCTCGATGCCCAACTCGGCGGCCAGATCGTCATCGTTGGGCTCTTTGCCCGTCTCCTGCAGTAGCTTGCGCTCGGTGCGCACCATCTTGTTGATCTTTTCGATCATATGCACCGGGATGCGGATGTTGCGGTCTTGGTTCGCGATGGCGCGCGTTATCGCCTGCCGGATCCACCACGTGGCGTACGTGGAGAACTTGTAGCCCTTGCGGTAGTCGAACTTCTCCACGGCGCGGATGAGCCCGGTGTTGCCCTCCTGGATGAGGTCGAGCAGGTCCATGTCCTGGGTGTAGTAGTTCTTGGCGATGGAGATGACCAGCCGCAGGTTGGACTGGATCATGCGATCCTTCGCCCGCTTGTCGCCGGCCTCGATGCGCTTGGCCAGCTCGATCTCTTCATTCTTGGTAAGCAGCGGGATCTCGCCCGCCTCTTTGAGATACAGGCGCAACGGGTCGTGTGTGACCGTCTCGATAGAGAGATCGAGGGTGGGCTCGGTAGGCTCCAGGACGCCCTGGGTGACAGGGCTCTGCTCGTATATCTCGATGGACTGGTCGAAGAGCTGTGAGTAGAGGTCTTCGATCTCTTCCATGGTCATATCGAACTCTTCGACCAGAGCCATGATCTCGTCACTGGTGACGTACCCGCGCTCCTGGCCGACCTGAAGCAGATCCTGGACGTCCACTATGGTCCGGACGTCGATGGCGACTATTTCACTTTCTCTTTGCACGGCGTCCTGCTATCCTAACGGTAGATTTACGCTTCCCACTTCTATACCATTCAGCGACGCAAACCACAGTAGTATACTCTGCGCTGCATCGGGTGTCAACGGGTAATTTTGATGCTATCTACCCTACTATTGTAGTGAACAAACGTTCGCGGCGCAAGTAGTCTTGGACCCACTTTACGCCAGCCTTATGCACACTTCACAACGACGCACCACAAATGACGCTTCGCCGGAGCGTCTGGTTCCCCTACCCGCACTTCCCGTCGGAGCCAGTTTGTGAGACATTCGATGGGCTGGTTCCCCTGGTGCGCAAGGTGAGAAGGAGACACGTTGAACGACCGGACCGAGTCCGAAGAAGCCAGTACGATGGTGAGCGGCCAGTCGCCGGCGAAGGTCGAGTCGCCCGTGACCCTCACCCTTGACGCAGAGGGCGGCGACAACGCTCCGAGCGAGATCGTCGCGGGCGCTCTAGAGGCGGCCTCATCCGCTCTGCGTGTGCTGCTCGTGGGGCGTCCGGAGGTGATCGAGCCCCATCTGGCAGGCGCCGATCGCAGCAATGTCGAGATCGTGCCCAGCGCGACAGTGATCAGCTCCGCCGACGAACCGGCCTCGGCGGTCAAGAGCATGCAGGATTCTTCCATCGTGGTGGGAGCCAGGACGGTGGCCGACGGTCGTTCGCAGGGGTTCGTGTCGGCGGGCAGCACCGGCGCCATGCTGGCGGCCGGCCTTCTTGTGATCAAGAGGGCGGGCAATATCAGGAGGCCGGCCATCGTGACCACCCTGCCCGGACTGGAGGGTCCCGTCGTCTTTCTCGACGCCGGAGCCAACTCCGATTGCCGGCCGGAGCATCTGCTGGAGTTCGCGGTGCTGGGCACGGCCTTCGCGAGAACGATCCTTGGTCTGTCCGAGCCGCGGGTGGGGCTACTCAACATCGGGGAGGAGCCCGGCAAGGGGAGCGAGTTGGCCCGAGCGGCGCATGTGCTGTTGAAGGCATCGGGACTTGGTTTCGTGGGGAACGTCGAGGGTAGGGATCTTCTGAAGAACACAGCCGACGTGATCGTCACCGACGGGTTCACGGGGAACGTGGCGCTCAAGTTGCTGGAGGGGTGTTCGTCGTCGTTGTTCACCCGCTTGAAAGGGGCCGCGGAGACGAGTACGAGGGCCAAGCTGGGCGGCATGATGCTGCGGCCCGCCCTACGGCGGCTGCGGGCCGGCCTCGACCCCGAGGAGTACGGCGGCACCTATCTGCTGGGCGTTCGCGGGCTGGTCGTGATCTGCCATGGGAACTCGTCCCGGCGGGCCATCGCCAATGCACTCCGTTTCGGCGCGGATGCGCTGCAGAAAGGAGTCCTACCGGCGGTGGAGGAGGAGCTGGCCCGGATGACCGAGCATGCCGGGTCTGCCGCTCTGTGAGCCTCGTTGATACAATGACCCCGTCGCTCCGCGACGGGCGTGTCGCGTATGCGACAGCCGCGTCGTCCGCGGCGGCCCGATCGAGCGGGCGACTGTGACCGGCAGCTTCAAGCAAAGGGTAAGGAGCTTTATATGAGCAAAGACGAGATCCTCGCTAAGGTGCGCGACATCCTGGTCGACCAGCTGGGCGTGGATGCCAACGATGTGACGCTGGAGGCATCGTTCCAGGATGACCTCAACGCCGATAGCTTGGACCTGGTGGAGCTCATCATGGAGCTCGAAGACCAGTTCGGCATCAAGATCACCGACGAAGAAGCCCAGACCCTCACCACGGTCGGCGCGGCGGTGGACTTCATCGCTGCCCGTATCTAGCACCCGTTTGCGAGATCAGATGGGAATGCGGGGGCTGCCGGCGGTCGTGCGGGCAGTCCCCGCGCGTCTTTTTCAACGACCTCCGCGGTCCGGCACTGCGAGGCCGCTCGGCGGACGGACTCTCCTCGAGCTCATCGCACAGCTGCCACCCGCTCTGAGGGATCGTGCGCTCACCCACTCCTCCTGGGTGGAGACGCGCCTCGAGTCGTACGAGCGTCTGGAGTTCCTGGGCGACAGCGTGTTGGGATTGGCCGTCGCGTCGGAGCTCGGCCGGCGTTACCCGCAAAGTGACGAGGGCGACTTGGCGCGGATGAAGGGATTCATCGTGAGCCGCGCCACCTGCGCTGAGGTCGCCGCACGTATCGATCTGCGACGGATCGTGCTCGAGCAGGCTCCCGCGGCTCAGGCGAAACGCGAGGAGATGGCGGCCAATCAGACCATCCTGGGGAACCTCCTGGAGGCTCTCATAGGCGCCTGTTACTTGACGCACGGTTTCGAGCAGACCCGCCTTGGCGTGGTCGATGCCTTCGATGCGCACATCGGGCTTGCGGCCACCACCCGTGTGGACCACAAGACCGCTCTGCAGGAGCTCCTGGCTCCGCGTGGCCTACAGCCCGTGTACCGAGTGGTCGCCGAAGAGGGCCCGCCGCATGCCCGGGTCTTCACCTCGGAGGTCTACATCGACGGGGCCGCCCGAGGCAAAGGGACCGGCACGACCATCAAGATGAGCGAGCAAGGAGCAGCTGGAGAAGCGCTCGACTCGCCTGAGGTCACGGGCCCGGGCCGCTGAGATGGTGCATCTCCGATCCGTCCGTCTGCGGGGCTTCAAGACCTTCGCCAAACCCACTGAGCTGACCTTCGAGCCCGGGGTCACCGTGATCATCGGGCCGAACGGCAGCGGCAAGAGCAACATCGCGGATGCGGTGCTCTGGGTGCTTGGCGAGCAGAGTCCCGCCAATCTGCGCGGACGGAGCATGCAGGACGTCATCTTCACGGGGCCCGAAGGGCGCAGGTCGAGCGCGGTCGCCGAGGTCAGTCTGGTTTTCGACAACAACGGCAGCGGCTCGCTGCCTCTGGAGTGGTCCGAGCTGGAGGTCACTCGCCGCCTGACCCGAGACACCGGCTCTGAGTACCGCCTGAATGGGAGTGGGTGCCGCCTGCTCGACGTGCAGGATGTGGTAGGGGTCATGGGCCTCGGCAGGGAGATGCACAGCGTCGTCAGCCAGGGCAAGGTGGAGGCGTTCTTGAACTCCACGCCCGAGGCGCGCAGGGCTCTTGTGGAGGAAGCCGCGGGGCTGGGGCGGTTCAAGAAGCGCCGTGAGAGGGCGCAGGTCAAACTGGAACGCACGAGGCAGAACCTGCTGAGGGTGGCCGACGTGGAGCGGGAGGTCAAGTCCGCCCTACGGCCGCTCCGGCAGCAGGTGGCCGCGGCGGAGAAGTTCGCTCAGGCCACTGAGGAGTGGGCCCTGGCGAAGGCCCGTCTGGCGCTCCGTTCTCTGGTGGACGTGAAAGAGTCGCTTGCGAAAGTGGAGGAGGAGCTGGGCGGTGTCGAGGCTCGTCGCCGCCAGATCGAGGCGCGGTTGGCCGAGTTGGGCGCGCAGCGCGCCGCGGAGGAGGAGTCGTTCAGCGCCGCGCTCCAAGAACGGGAGCAATTGGGCGCCGTCTATCATCAGACGAGAGCCGGCGCGGAGCACATCGAGGGCCGGGCGGTCTCTCTGCGTCAACGGCTGGTCCGGATCGAGGGGGAGTTGGACCGGGCTCGTAGACGGTACGACCTGGCGCAGAGTGAAGCGGGTTCATCGGCGGTGCGGCTCGAGGAAGTGATGGCGGCCACCACCGACGAGACGCGCCTGGCCAGGGTGAGCGGCTGGGCGGAGAGTCTGCGCCGGGCTCTGGAGGAATCGCTCCCGGCATACCGTGCGGCAGGCGCGACCGAAGACGATTTGAAGGACGCGGTCTTCGAACTGGAGGCGGCGCGTTCCCGCGCGCTGCAAGACCGCGAGTTCCTGACGCGGGAGGCACAAGAGCGCGGACGGTTGAACACCGAGTTGGCGACGGTGGCTGCCGAAGCGACCACCCGCTTGGAGCAACTGGAAGCTGCCGCGACCGCGCTGGTCTCCGACGTGGAGGCTGCTGAAGCCGCCCTGCTGGAGGCCGGGGCGGCAGTGAGATCCGCCGCAGCGGGTCGAGATGAGGCGCGTGCGCTGGCCGAGGAGGCGGCCCGGGCCGATGCTGTCCTGGGGGAGACGCTTGCGGGGCTGGAGTCCCGTTGTGCCGTACTGAACGATGTCCTCAGCCGCAGGGAGGGGACGCCGGCCGGCGCCCGCCAGTTGTTGGCGGCGGGGCAGGGGGGCCGTGCGCTGGCCGAGGTGCTGGACGTGGAACCCGGATACGAACGCGCGCTGGCCGCGGCTCTCGGCCCGCTGGCGCAGGCGGTCGTCATGCCGGAGGCCTACGAGCTGGCCCGGGCGTTCGAGGCCTCGGGACTGCTGGAGGTCGTGCGGGAGTCGGCGGCGCCGTCGCCGGCAAGGCCGGAGTCCGCGCCTCCTGTCGGGACGCGTGATCTGTGGGATGTGGTATCGGGACCCGAAGGCGTCGTCAGCGTGCTCAGAAGGTTGGTCGCACCGACCGCGGTTGTGGTCGACCGGGACCGGCTGGGCGGCGCGCCGCCGGACGGCGGCCCAGGCGCCCGGGACGACTGGAGGCTGGTGAGTCGCGAGGGCGAGGTGTTTCAGACAGGTGTGCATGCCGCGAGGCGGCAGGAGCTGGGCGCCGAGACCCTACTCAGGGCACGTAACGAGCTGGCGGAGGCCGGCATCGAGAGGAAAGAAGCGCTCGCGAGGCGCGAAGAGGCCAAGGGTGCGGCGGAACGGGCCATCGTCGCGGCGTCCGAGGCTGAGAGCCATCTACGGCAGCAAGAGGAACTGTTGCGTCAGGCCGAGCGTCAAGTGGCGGCTCTTCGGGGCGACCATGACCTGCAGAGTCGCCGGCTCGAAGAGGCGCAGCGGCAGTGCGCGGAGTTGGCGGGCCGCAAAGAGAGGGAGAGCGGACTGGTCGAGCAGATGCGCTCGGAGTTGCGCGCCGTCGAAGAGGGCATGGCTGCCAAAGAACTCGAGCTGGAGAAGGCGCGCACTGCGCTTCGCGAGCATCAGGCCCAGGTCGAGGCCCTCAGGCGCACCGTGGGGCGGTTGGAGGAGAAGAAGGGGCAGGCCGCTCTGGTGGAGGTACGGTTGCGAGAGCGCTGCCGGTCTCACGAGAACGAACGGGCGCGGGCTCTCACACAGCGCGACGCGGCCGTGGTCGAGGCCGCCCAGTGCCGGCGCAGGGTGGAGGCCCTGGAGCGCTACGTGCCGGTACTCACCACCCTCCTGACGCTCGCAGGGCGGTTGGGTGCGAAGGCGCAGGAGACCGTGGCCATCCTGGCGTCGCGGGTCGACGCCTCCCGGGTGGAAGCGGAGGGGGCCTCGCGGGTCATGCGCGACTGGGGGAGCATGGAGGCGCAGTGCCGGCGTGACCTCGACGCCTTGTCTGCTCGGTCGACCGAGCTGAGGGTCGACCAGGCGGTCTTGCAGGACAGGACGCGTCTTCTGGAAGACGAACTGGCCGAGTTGCACAGGCGGCACCTCTCGCCCCGAGACGTGGCACCTGAAGACGTCATGGGGACCGACCCCGTAGCACTGGAGGCTGCAGTGGAACGGGCGGAGCGGCGCCGCGAGCGCATCGGGCCGGTCAACCCCCTGGCCGAGCAGGAGTGCGCCGAGATGGAGGAGAGAGCCGGGTTCTTCGAGGAGCAGCGGCGCGATCTCGAGGCGTCGCTGGCTCAGCTCCAGGACGTGATCACGGATCTCGACGAGCACATCGAGCGGGTGTTCGCGGAGATCTTCACGGCCACCAAAGAGAACTTCTCAGCGGTGATCGCCTCGGTGTTCCCCGGCTCCAAGGGCGCGCTCAAGCTGACGGAACCAAGACGGGCGGCCGTCACCGGTGAAGGCGAGGATGATGGTGAGGTCGAGCAGGAGGGGGGCCGGCAGGCGGGGGGCATCACCCTGGAAGTGAAGCTCCCCAACAAGTCTCCGCGGAGCCTCAGCCTGCTCTCGGGAGGTGAGAAAGCCATGACGGCGATAGCGTTCTTGTTCTCGCTGTTCTTGGCCCGCCCCTGTCCTTTCTATATCCTTGACGAGGTGGAGGCTTCGCTCGACGACATCAACATCCGCCGCTTCCTCTCCCTGGTGCGCAAGTATCGGGAGCGGACGCAGTTCATCATCATCACCCACCAGCGGCAGACCATGGAGGTCGCGGACACGCTCTACGGCGTCACGCTCGAGAGCGACGGCACCTCACGGGTCCTGTCTCGCAGGCTGGCTGTAGGGAAAGGGGACTAGAGCTTTGAGCCACAACTGGGCAGAGGTGTTCATCGGCGTCTCCGAGGGCGCCTCCGTGGCGCCGGCCGATCTGCAGGAGGCCCGAAGGGGCTGGTTCTCCCAGCTCAAGGATGGTCTCTCCAAGAGCCGGAAGGCGCTGCAGCAGCAGTTCTCGGCCGTTCTCTTCGACCGCTTCAACGAAGAGCTCTGGGAGCGTATCGAAGAAGCGCTCATCTACGCCGACGTGGGCGTGGACACGACCGTGTCCATCGTGGAGACGCTGGAGACGGCGGCCAACGCGGGCGCCATCGCCGACGCCCGGGGGTTGCTGGGCGAACTCCGCGCGGTGACCGCCCAGCACTTCTGCCAGGCAGACGCGCGCATCGACGTCGATCATTCGCCGGCGGTCATCTTGATGGTGGGGGTGAACGGTACCGGCAAGACCACCACCATCGGCAAGATCGCGTGGCATCTCAAAGAGCTTGGCAAGGAGCCCCTGCTGGTGGCGGGCGACACCTTCCGGGCGGCCGCCATCGAGCAGTTGGTGGAATGGGGACGACGGGTAGGATGCGAGGTCGTGCACCACGAGAGGGGCGGCGATCCCGGGGCGGTTGTGTACGACGGCATAGCGGCCGCGGAGGCACGCAAGGCCGACGTGGTGATCGTCGATACCGCGGGCCGTCTGCACACCCAAGTGAATCTCATGAACGAGCTGGCGAAAGTGCGCCGCGTCATAGACAAGCGTCTACCCGGCGCTCCTCACGAGTGTCTGCTGACCATCGACGCGACCACCGGCCAGAACGGGCTCATCCAGGCTCGGATGTTCAAGGAAGCCGTGGACCTGACCGGCATCGTGCTCACCAAGATGGACGGCACCGCTAAGGGTGGCATCGCCCTCGCCGTGTCGCACGAACTCGACCTCCCCATCAAGCTCATCGGCACCGGCGAGAAGCTGGAGAGCCTGCAGCCATTCAACGCTCAAGATTTCGCGTCGTTGCTTTTCGACGATTCTCTTGCCCACCGTTGAGCGCGGTTCGCGGCGCCGCGGCCGGCAAGTCCGGCGGGCCAGGGTTTGACGGGGCCTCTGGTGGCTAGTAAACTCCGTCCCTCGCGGCCGAGACGCGGCCGCCGCGGAGCGGTGCCCGCAGGACATCGCGAAATGACAAGGTGACAGGTGTTCGAATCCCTTTCAGACAAGCTGCAGACAGCGTTTGACGGTCTCAAGAGGCAGGGCAAGCTCACGGACAAAGACGTCGAGCGGGCTGCACGCGAGATCCGTCTGGCCCTGCTCGAGGCCGACGTCAACTTCAAGGTCGTCAAGCAGTTCGTCGACAAGGTCAAAGAACGCGCACTGGGCGTCGAGGTACTCGAGAGCCTGACTCCGGCTCAGCAGTTCATCAAGATCGTCAACGAGGAGTTGACGGCGCTGATGGGCTCGGCGTCCACGAAGCTGACATTCTCCCCGCGGCCGCCCACGGTGATCATGATGGTGGGTCTGCAGGGCTCGGGCAAGACCACCGCCTGTGGCAAGCTGGCCAACTTCCTCCTGGCCCAAGGTAAGTCCCCCGCCATGGTGGCCGGCGACGTGTACCGCCCGGCGGCCATCGACCAGCTCAAGGCACTCGGCGAACAACTCGGGGTGCCTGTGTACGACGAGGGCGACCAGGCCGACCCGGTGGATATCGCCAAGCACGGCGTGAAGTGGGCGCAGGACAAGGGCCGCGACGTTCTCATCGTCGACACGGCGGGCCGGTTGCACATCGACGACAAGCTCATGGAAGAGCTGGTGCGCATCCGCAGTCACGTGAAGCCGCACAACATCCTCTTGGTGCTGGACGCTATGACCGGCCAGGATGCCGTCAACGTAGCTCTGCAGTTCCAGGAGCGCGTGCAGTTCGATGGTGTGATCCTCACCAAGATGGACGGCGACGCCCGCGGCGGCGCAGCCCTCTCGGTGCGCGCGGTCACCGGCAAGCCCATCAAGTTCGCTTCCAGCGGCGAGAAGCTCGACAGCTTCGAGTACTTCCATCCGGATCGGGTGGCTTCGCGCATCCTGGGCATGGGCGACGTGCTCTCGCTCATCGAGAAGGCCGAACGCAACATAGACGAACAGAAGGCCCGTGAGTTGGAACAGCGGCTGCGCAAGGCCAACTTCACGTTCGACGACTTCATGGAGCAGATCCAGCAGGTGCGCAAGATGGGGTCGCTCTCCAGCCTACTCGGCATGATCCCCGGCATCCCCGCAGGCAAGCTCAAGGGCATGCAGGTAGACGACAAGGCCTTCGACAAGATCCAGTCGATGATCTTGTCTATGACGCCCGAAGAGCGTAGCCATCCCGAGCTGATCAACGGTAGCCGCCGCCGGCGCATAGCGGCCGGTTCAGGCACCGACATCCAGGCCATCAACCAGTTGCTCACGCAGTTCAAGCAGGTGCAGAAGATGATGAAGCAGCTGGGTTCGGGCCGTGTCCCCAAGAACCCGTTCCAGATGTTCGGGAACCCGAGCTAGACGTGAGGAGGTGACCTATGGCAACAGCAATCAGACTGACGCGTCGCGGCAGCAAGAAACACCCCACCTATCGCATCGTGGTGGCGGACTCTCGCAGGGCCCGTGACGGCCGTTTCATCGAGACTATCGGGTACTACAACCCGCAGAGTGAACCGTCGGTGATCGTAGTGGACGAGGCCAAAGCGAAGCATTGGCTTCAGTGCGGCGCTCAGCCCTCCGACACGGTGCGCAAACTCCTGAGTGTGAAAGGCATCGTCTAGGTGAAAGAGCTGCTCGAATTCCTGGCGCGTTCGCTCGTAGACAACCCCGACGAAGTGCGGGTGGAGCAGAGCGAGACCTCGGACGGCGTTCTGTTGAGGCTCTTTGTAGCCAAAGACGACGTGGGCAAGGTGATCGGCAAACAAGGCCGTATCGCCCGGGCCTTACGGACCGTGGTCAAAGCCAGCGCCGTCAAGGACGGCAAACAGGCCTCGGTCGAGATAGTCGACTAGACGGGTCGCACGACTGCTATGGCCCGCCCTGAATGGATCGAGGTCGGGCGGATAACGCGTCCGCACGGCGTACATGGAGAAGTGCGTATCACTCCTGACTCGGACAATCCGGAGCGTTTCGCTCCGGGGTCCGTGGTCCACGCCCGCCCCCGGCAGGTCGGCATAGCGGGCTCGCGTCTGCAGGAGCAGGTGTGTCTCACCGTCGAGTCCGTGAGGGGCGATGGTGATTTCCCCATAGTGGCGTTCCGCGAGATCGAGGATCGCGACGCAGCCGAGGCCCTGCACGGCTATGTGCTGGAAGTCCGCTCCAGCGAGCTTCCGGAGTTGGAGGAGGACGAGTTCTACCCGTTCGACCTGATCGGTCTGGAGGCGCGTGACGGGCAGGGAGCAGTGGTCGGGCGGGTGAGCGACGTGATCGAGTCGCCGGCCCATCCCATCGTGGTGATCGCGCTCGCGTCCGGGGGAGAGGCGATGGTCCCGTTCGTGCAGGTGGCGGTGCCCGCGGTGGACATCGCGGAGGGCTACCTGACCATCGAGTCCGGCTTCGTGGGCGATGGACCGCTGTGAAGCACTTCCATATCTTCACTCTGGTTCCCGAGGCCTTCGACTGGTTCCTGGCTCAGCATCCCGTGTCGACGGCGATAGAGTCGGGGGCGGTCTCCATCTCGGTGCACAACATCAGGCAGTACAGCACTCTGCCGCATCATGAGGTCGACGACACTCCGTACGGGGGCGGACC
>JAFGIH010000003.1 GCA_016929985.1 Thermoleophilia bacterium
CGAAGTGGCGGAATTGGCAGACGCGCTGGACTCAAACTCCAGTGAGGCTCACACCTCGTGCGGGTTCGACCCCCGCCTTCGGCACCACTTTCCCGCGAAGGAATCGTCAGACGTCTCTCGAATCCTCTCAGATGCAGACGATTCATGCTCACGAATGCATCGTGAAGCTGCCGTCTGAGTAGATATTCGCTGCACGCACTGCTACACTTTTCTACATGGACGAGATCATGGATGACAAAGAAAAACGTTACGCGGAACTCGTGGGCGAGCGGCTCCGGCGCATGCGGCAAGAACGGAGTATGAGCTTACAGGAAGTGTGCGACCGCTCCGGAGGCGCCTTCGTGGTCTCTACCCTCAGCGCCTACGAACGTGGCAAGCGCAGCCTCAGTCTCGAGCGGCTCTCCGAGCTCGCTGCGATCTACGGGCAGTCGCCCACCGCCATCCTCGATATCGACAACGAGCAGGCCGACTTCCCGCATCGGTCGCTTTCCAGCAGCGGCCCGCTGCGCATCAGCCTCGAGAGCCTCCAGAGGCTCGACCCGGAAGAACGCCGCCCCCTGGAGACCTACCTCTCGTTCTTGCGCCAGCTACGCAACGATCCGTCGCGCGACATGCTGACCATCCGCAAGGAAGACTTGGTCTACCTGTCGTCACTATACGGTGTACGCCCGGGCGCGCTGAAGGACTACCTCGAAAAAGAGGGCGTGCTCCTCACCTGGTAGAGCCTCTGCCCGATCTCGGTCAACGCCTCGTCCAAGCCTGCGCTTTGCGCGACCACATCCACGAGCGAGCTGCCGATGATCACTCCGTCCGCGTACCCGGCGATCTCGTCCGCCTGCTCCGCCGTACTCACGCCGAATCCGACTACCAGGGGCAGATCGGTGTGCCGCCGAAGCCGGCTTATGAAGTCAGGTAGATCGCTCCTAATGGCCGCCCTGGCCCCCGTAACCCCAGTGGTCGACACGCAGTAGATGAAGCCCCTGGCCGCCGCGGCGATGCGGGCGAGCCGAGCCTCGGTGCTGGTGAGCGCCGCCAAGAGGATCACATCCACCCCGCGCGCGCGGGCGGTCTCTTGAAGATCGGCTGCCTCGTCCACCGGGACGTCCGGCACCACCACGCCGAGAACGCCGCACTCGCGGCAACGGTCGAAGAAGCTCTCGGGTCCGAAGGCCAGGATGATGTTGAGATAGCAGAGCAACAACATCCGGGCCCCTTCTGCAGAGGCCTGCGCGGCCACCTCGAGCACATCCCCGGGCCGCACACTCTGCCGCAGCGCCACCTGGGAGGCGGCTTGGATGACCGGGCCGTCGGCCAAAGGGTCGGAGAACGGTATGCCCAGCTCGATGAGGTCCGCCCCGCTCTCCCGATAGGTGCGAAGAACAGCCAGGCACGACGCCGGGTCGGGGTACCCCCCTACGGCATAAGGCATGAGAAGAGGCCGGCCTGCCTCACGGAACACCGTGGTGAGGGGGCTATAGCCGGAGATCTTGCCGTTTGTCGCGCTCACGACCTCACCCCCGACGCTTGGGCCACACTGTAGACGTCCTTGTCACCGCGGCCCGAGAGGCTGACGACGACCAAGTCGTCGGGAGCGAAACCGTGTCCCGCGCCGCCCTGCCGCAAGAGATAGGCGATGGCGTGAGAACTCTCCAGAGCCGGGATGATGCCTTCCAGCCGTGAGAGCACTTGAAACGCCTCCAGCGCTTCGGCGTCGGTGGCGCTGGTGTATTCGACCCGGCCGATGTCTTTGAGATACGAGTGCTCCGGGCCCACCGACGGATAGTCCAAGCCGGCCGCTATGGAGTGCGCCTCCAAGATCTGCCCGTCGCCGTCTTGGAGAACGTAGGAGTACGAGCCGTGAAGGATGCCTTGCGCACCCTGAGCCAGGGAGGCGCCGTGCTTGCCGCTCTCCAGACCCAGGCCTGCCGCCTCGACGCCGACCAGCCTCACCGATGGCTCATCCACGAACTCATGGAACATGCCGATGGCGTTGCTGCCCGCGCCCACGCAGGCCACCAGGCAATCCGGAAGGCGTCCCTCCTTGGCGACTATCTGCTCACGTGTCTCGCTGCCGATGACCGACTGGAAGTCACGCACCAATACGGGATACGGAGCAGGACCGACCACCGAACCGATGATGTAGTGGGTGTCTTCAACGTTGGCCACCCAATCGCGGATGGCCTCGTTGGTGGCGTCTTTGAGCGTGCCGCTCCCGGAAGTCACCGGGAGCACCTCGGCTCCCAGCAGCTTCATGCGAAAGACGTTGAGCTCCTGGCGACGGATGTCTTCCTCACCCATGTAGACGTGGCATTCGAGACCAAACAGCGCGGCCACGGTAGCCGTCGCCACACCGTGCTGACCCGCCCCGGTCTCGGCGATGATGCGCTTCTTGCCCATACGCACCGCGAGCAGTATCTGTCCGAGGGTGTTGTTGATCTTGTGCGCCCCGGTGTGAGCGAGGTCTTCACGTTTGAGGTAGACGCGGCAGCCAACGCACTCAGAGAGTCGCTTGGCTTCGAAGACCGGCGTGGGCCGGCCCGCGTAGTCGGTCTGCAGCATCCGGAGTTCTGCCACGAAGGCCGGGTCGTCACGATACGTCTCGTATGCCACCTCGAGCTCTTCGAGGGCGGAGACGAGGGTCTCGGGTACGTAGCGCCCCCCGTAGGGGCCGAAACGATGAGTCAGTGCCACCTTTCTATCCTTCCTGCGACCGGCCTGCGCCGGCTCTAGCGATGAGGTCTTTCATAAGCGCGGGGTCTTTGATGCCAGGTGACAGCTCCACCCCACTCGATACGTCCACACCCCAGGAGCCTGACTCGCCCAGGGCGGCGTGCACGTTCTCCGGCCCGATACCGCCCGCGACAAGCAAAGGCCCTTCCGCCGCGGCTTCTCGGGCCAAGCTCCATCGAAACACCCGGCCGCTGCCACCGAACCTCCCGCCGGCCTTTGTGTCGAGCAACACCACGTCGGCCTCCGCACGGGCCGCGGTGACCATGCGCGCCACCGATTCTGCGCTCGCGGTCTCCGGGTCCACCGGCAACGCCTGTATCACCAGAAGCGGACGCCCACGCCCGGTGAGCACCCGCCCGCGCGCTGCGAGAGCCGATCGCACTGTGTCGCCCCGCGGACCCCCAAGGCCGTGCAGTTGTACTCCGTCCAGGTCCACATCCTCCACCACCGTGGCTATCTCCTCAGCCGAGACGTCGCCGAACACCCCGATCGTGAGCGGCGACCTCGCGCTAGTGCTCTCCACCTCCCGCGCAGAGTCCGAATGCCGCCGGGCCGCCTCGCGGATGAGCCTACGCGCCGCCGCCGGCGTGAGCCGGCGCGGACTGGGGGCGAACACGAAGCCGGTCGCCCACACACCGAGATCCCACGCGTGAAGCACGTCTTCCAGGCGGGTGAGGCCGCAGATCTTCACCACCGACCGCGGAAGCTGGTCCTCCAGACGCCAGGTGGAGACGGCCGTACGCTCGCCCCTCGCGAAGTCGGGGCCGGCCTTGTGGTCGAGGATCTTCGAAGAGTCGGGTGTACTCATGAGTCAGGTCCTCCTCCAGGTATAGACGAGGAAGACGATCACCGAGACGAACATCAGGACGAACATCAGGATGAACCAGACAAGGCTGTCAAAAGGCATCCTGGTGAAGTTGGTGCCGAAGAG
>JAFGIH010000159.1 GCA_016929985.1 Thermoleophilia bacterium
GCAGCGCCTAGGCCAGCTGATAGACCTCATGAGCAGCGTCAAGGTGGGCGACCGGGAGAGCCGCTCCAAGGACGTGCTCGGCCGGGTCTACGAGTACTTCCTCTCCCAGTTCGCGAGCGCCGAAGGCAAGAAAGGCGGCGAGTTTTACACCGCCCGCTGCGTGGTCAGGCTGCTGGTGGAGATGCTCGAGCCCTACCAGGGCCGCGTCTATGATCCCTGCTGCGGTTCGTCGGGCATGTTCGTGCAGTCGGTGGAGTTCATCCGCGCCCACGCTGCGGGCGCCGACATCGCCATCTACGGCCAAGAGTCCAACTACACCACCTGGCGCCTAGCCCGCATGAACCTGGCCATCCGCGGCATCGACGGCCAGATTGCTCAGGGCGACACTTTTCACAACGATAAGCACCCCGACCTCAAGGCCGACTTCATACTGGCCAACCCGCCGTTCAACGTCTCCGACTGGGGCGGTGACCGTCTCCGCGACGACAAGCGTTGGCGATACGGGGTACCCCCCGTCGGCAACGCCAACTTCGCCTGGGTGCAGCACATGGTCTACCACCTATCTCCCAGCGGGGTGGCCGGATTCGTGCTCGCCAACGGTTCCATGTCCTCCAGTCAGTCCGGCGAGGGCGAGATCCGCAAGAACCTCATCGAGGCCGACCTGGTGGACTGCATGGTCGCCCTGCCGGGCCAGCTCTTCTACTCCACCCAGATACCGGTCTGCCTGTGGTTCCTCGCCCGGGACCGCATAGACCACAACTTCCGTGATCGCCGGGGCGAGGTGCTCTTTATCGACGCCCGAAAGCTGGGGAGCATGGTGGACCGCACCCACCGGGAGCTCACCGATGGGGACATCGCCCGCATCGCGGGCACCTATCACGCGTGGCGGGGTGAGAAGGATGTCGCCGAGTATGGGGACGTGCCGGGGTTCTGCAAGAGCGCGGGCCCGGAGGAGATCCGCAAGCACGGGCATGTGCTCACGCCTGGCCGTTACGTGGGAGCGGAGGCGCAGGAAGATGACGGCGAGCCCTTCGAGGAGAAGATGACGCGACTGGTCGCGCAACTGCGGGAGCAGCAGGCCGAAGCTGCGAAACTGGACGCTGCCATCGCCGCCAACCTGGAGGAGTTGGGGTATGGGTGAGTGGGCACCTGTCGGAGGCGGCAGCTCATGGCCGGTTGTGACTCTGGCCGAGGTTGCGACCAAGATCGGCTCCGGCGCGACCCCGAGAGGCGGCGCCGATACCTACATGTCTACTAGGACTCGGTTTGCACTTGTGCGGAGCCAGAACGTCTTTGATCGGCGTTTTGGCCGAGATGGGCTTGCATACATCAGTGATACACAAGCCGAGGCTCTTTCCGGCGTCATGCTCCATCCCGGCGACATTCTGCTCAACATCACGGGAGATGGCATCACCTTCGGCCGGGCGTGCCTGGTGCCAAACGACGTCCTTCCGGCATGCGTGAATCAGCATGTCTCGATAATCCGTCTAGATGCTGAACGCGCCGACCCAGGCTATGTGCTAGCTTTCCTGACGCACCCGGAGGTCAAGCGGTACATAGAGTCATTCAACGCTGGCGGGTCTCGACGGGCCATTACCAAAGGGCACATCGAGTCCTTTCGCCTCTCGCTTCCTCCACTACCCGAGCAGCGCGCCATCGCCCACATCCTCGGCACCCTGGACGACAAGATCGAGCTCAACCGGCGCATGAACGAGACGTTGGAGGCCATGGCCCGGGCACTCTTCAAGTCCTGGTTCATTACGTTCGATCCCGTACGGGCCAAGATGGAGGGCCGCTGGTGTCGCGGCGAGTCGCTGCCGGGTTTGCCCGCCCATCTCTATGAGTTGTTCCCCGACCGGCTGGTGGATTCGGAGTTGGGGGAGATACCGGAGGGGTGGGAGGTCACGTGTGTTGATGATGAGTTCAATCTGACGATGGGCCAGTCACCGCCGGGCGATACCTACAACGAGCATGGAGAGGGCCTACCCTTCTACCAAGGGCGCGCCGATTTTCAGTCGCGATTTCCTAGGCGACGCGTGTTCTGCACGTCTCCTTCTCGGTTTGCGAAGGCGGACGACACATTGATCAGCGTCCGCGCTCCTGTCGGTGACATCAACATGGCGAGTGAAGATTGCGCTATTGGGCGGGGGGTTGCTGCCGCACGGCATAAGACTGGGGCCCGCTCCTACACCTTTCAGTTCATGTGCGGCCTGGAGGACGTTTTCGCGCGGTTCGAAGCCGAGGGCACGGTGTTTGGCTCGATCAGCAAGAGTGACTTTCACGCAATTCCATGCGTTGCTTCGCCAGCCGAGATGGTGTTCTCTTTCGAACGATTGCTAGCGCCGCTGGATAATCGCATCCAGGCTGCTGCAGCCGAATCCCGGTCCCTCGCCGCCCTGCGCGACGCACTACTGCCCAAACTGGTTTCTGGCGAGCTGAGGGCACGAGACGTTGATGAACACCTGAGCGAGGTGAAGCTGTGAGCACGGCCACTCTAACGAGTCTCGCGATGCTGAAGGTCAAAGTTGATCAAGGCGGCGACTACCTTGACTACCTGCAGCCATTTGTCTTGCAGGTTCTGGTCGACCACCGGCCGGATCCCGTGACAACCGATGCCGTAAGCGACCACCTCTTGACGGATTTTGGGCTCGAGATACCGGAGAGGGTTGCGCAACTGGTCTTGAAGCGTTTGTCTCGTAGACATCCTCTTATGAAGGAGTCAGGGGTCTACCGGATTAGCGGGAGACTGCCCGATCCGGGCATCGCGGCAAGGAAGGCTGACGCGGACCGGCACATTCAGTCGGTCCTCGCAGGTCTCATCGAGTTTTCTGAGGATAGCGCGAGAAGACTGTCAAACTCGGCGGAGGCTGTGGAAGCGCTGTGTTCCTTTCTTGGGGAGTTCGACATCTCATGCCTGAAGAATCACCTGCGGGGTACGGCGATTCCATCCGTCGGCCAGAAGAGTCACGCAGATGTCGTTCTGGTTAGTCAATACGTTCTCCAGCTGGAACGGATCGATCCGGAGCGTTTTGGCAGTTTCCAGATCCTGGTGCAGGGGCACATGCTGGCCAACGCCTTGTTGTGCCCGGATCTGGCTAGCGCGCCCCAGACCTTCAGGGACGTAGTGTTCTATCTGGACACGCCGCTTCTTGTGCGGTGGCTTGGACTAGAGGGACAGTACAGGAAGGATGCTGCAGAGGAGCTCGCTCGACTAGTCAGGAGACTGGGCGGGACTATCGCCACCTTTGTGCACACGCACGATGAACTGCGCGCTGTGATGCGGGGGGCGGCAGATCACTTGGAGGATCCCAACGGCAGGAGTGCGGTTGTCATGGAGGCCCGGCGACAGGGAACCACCCGATCAGATCTTCTGCTTCTGGCGGAGCAGACAGAGGAGAGACTGCAGGAGCTCCAAGTGGAAGTGAGGCCGGCGCCTGCATATGCTGCGGACTTCCAGATCGACGAGACAGCTTTCGCGGGCGTTCTGGATGACGAGGTCTCGTACTACAACCCACGAGCGAGAGACTACGACATCAATTCCGTAAGAGCGGTGTACGTGTTGAGAAAAGGGCGGGCGCCGCTATCGATGGAGAGGGCCGCGGCTGTATTTGTGACTAGCAACGCAGGTTTCGCTCGCGCCGCATTCCGCTACGGGGAGCAGTACGAGGAGTCGCGCGAGGTGTCCCCTGTCATCACAGATTTCAGTCTGTCCAACATGGCTTGGCTGAAGGCTCCAATGGGAGCGCCGTCCCTGCCCATCGCCGAAGTGCTCGCGTTCTCCTATGCAGCCTTGGAACTTCCAAAACCGATGCTTGAGAAGTTCTTAGCGGAGATGGAAAAGCTGGAGAAGAGAGGCAGAATCACACCCCGAGACCATCAGCTCCTGAGGGGCAGCTTCCTTGCGCATGAGGAATTGATGCGGCTGACTCTTGGGGAAGAAGACGCACTTACAGAGCACACGATCAGCGAGACACTGAAACGTGTGACCGACGAGATCAAAAAGGAGGAGAACGCGAAGTATCAGGATGAGCAAGCCGCACATCGGCGGACACAGGAAGACCTTGCGATGGAGCGCGCCACGAACGACAAGGTGCGAGAGCGCCTCTACTGGCGGTGCTATCGGAGGGCCTCATGGTGCTCGTGGTCTGTTGCTGGCCTTGTCGGGCTTGTTCTCCTCGGCGGTATCGCGGGCGGATTGGGATTGAAGCCAAGCAATCAGATCGCAGGCTGGGCGCTCACAGTGGCATTTGGGCTCGCGACTGTGGCTGGGGGGTTCAACCTGTTCTTCGGTTTTACCATTCGACAATGGCGCGAGGCATTCAGTAGGAAGCTCCTTGCCTGGCTGCTGCGGAGGGAGGCAGCCGCGACGACTCTGGACCTAGGAGCGAAGAGCTGACGCCCCATCTGATGCAACACGCGACGAGGCGGGTCTCGGTCGCCTGACCGGACCAGAAGGCGCGCCTTGATTCACGCGGTCCGCTCCCGCACATCTGGCTGGGTAGGACGCGCTGGGAGCTCGAGGCCGACATGGCCGCCGCCCCTACCGCCATGGAAGGGGTGGCGGTCACGGTGGACGAGGTGCGGCGCATACTCGCGGGCGACCGGCCTTCTTCCCTGGTGCCCCAGGGTGTGGTTTTCGTCGAGGGGTATCGCGGCGCCATGAAGTTCGTGCTCAGTCGGGCGAACGATCCCCAGTTCGCGTCGCGATCGGAGCTGATCTTGGGCAGGTGACACTGCGGCATGTGTAGCGGGAGGGTATGATCGTGGCGAAAGGGGAGAAGACCGAGCGGGGGGATCTGGGTCTATGACCTCAAAGTTCAGCGACTACATCGTCTACGTCGACGAGAGCGGTGACCACAGCCTGGTTAGTGTGGACCCACAGTACCCGCTCTTCGTGCTGGCGGGCTGTGTATTCTCCAAAGAGGACTACTCACAGCAAGTCGCGCCTGCTGTTCAGGAGTTCAAGTTCCGGTACTTCGGTCACGACATGGTGGTATTGCACGAGGCCGACATCCGAAAGGCAAGGTCGAATTTCCGCATACTCCTGAACAGCGAAATCAGGGCGCCCTTCATTGATGACCTAACGCGCATCGTGGAGTCTTCACCGTTCACCATAGTCAGCAGTGTGATTCAGAAGTCACAGCTCGGGCAGCGCTACGCATTCCCGGGCAATCCGTATCACCTGGCGCTGACGTTCTGCCTGGAGCGTGTCTATCGGCTGCTCTCCGCGCTCGGACAAGCGGGGCGTGTCACCCACGTGATCTTCGAGTGCAGAGGGAAGAAGGAGGACGCTGAGCTGGAGCTTGAGTTCCGGCGGATCTGTGATGGCGCCAACTACGGGAACGAGAAGCTGCCGTTTCAGATCGTCATGGCGGACAAGAAAGTCAACTCCATCGGCCTGCAGCTCGCGGACATGGTTGCTCGGCCGATCGGCCTCCATCTACTTCGCCCGGGCCAAGACAACCGAGCCTACAATGTGCTGGAGCCCAAGCTGTATCGCAGTCCGGGAGGCAGCGCCATAGGATACGGTCTGAAATGCTTCCCCTAGAAAAAGCGAAAGACCCCGGTATTCACCGAGGCCCACCGCCGACCAGGAATTCCCGATCCACTTGGCTTGTATCATCGCCCATCGCAGTCTCATTGTCAACGGGGCGACTGTGGCGCGAACATGCCAGGAATCCTGCACCTAGGCCCTGTCTAAGCGGAAGGTGCCGGGGGAGCACAAGAATGGTCGCACACCCTCATGGAGAGAGGCAATTCTCATTTATGGCTTTCCTAGGCATGGGCCTAAGGGGCACTTCGTGACCGCCCCGTTCACCGAGTCCCTGGTAGAGGAAGCCGCCCTCACCTGGCTGGCGGTCGTCGGCTGGGATGTCCACCATGGGGCCGAGATGGTCCCGGGCGGGTTCTTCGGCGAGCGCGCCGACTACGGCCAGGTGATTCTGGAGCAGCGGCTGCGCGACGCGTTGGCGCGTCTCAATCCTGGGCTGCCGCCCGAGGCTCTGGAGGACGCTTTCCGCAAGTTGACGCGCCCCCAGGGAGCCGATCTCATCGCGCGGAACCGGTATCTGCATCGTCTGATGGTCGACGGAGTGGCGGTCGAATACCGCGCTACCGACGGCAGCATCCGTGGGGCCCAGGTGCGGGTGATCGACTTCGACGACGCCGGCGAGAATGACTTCCTGGCCGTCAACCAGTTCACGGTGGCGGAAAACAAGCACAACCGCCGGCCCGACGTCATCCTCTTTGTCAACGGGCTGCCACTGGTGGTCATCGAGCTCAAGAACGCTGCCGATGAGAACGCCACCATCTGGACCGCCTTCAAGCAGCTCGAGACCTACAAGGCCGAGATCCCCACGCTCTTTCAGACCAACGAACTGCTCGTGATCTCGGACGGCGTCCAGGCCCGAGTGGGCACCCTGTCGGCGGGCAAGGAGTGGTTCAAGCCCTGGCGGGCCTGGGAGGGCGCCGCGTCTGAGACGTGCACTCCCCAGCTTCAGGTGGTGATCCAAGCGTTGCTTGCTCCTCGCAGTCTCTTGGACATGGTCCGCGACTTCGTCGTCTTTGAAGACGACGGGGGCGGGACGCTGGTCAAGAAGATGGCCGGCTATCACCAGTTTCACGCCGTGCAGGTGGCTGTGGAAGAGACGCTGCGGGCCGCTGCCGGCTCCGGGGACCGGCGAGTGGGCGTTGTTTGGCACACCCAGGGCTCCGGCAAGAGCCTGACCATGGCCTTCTACGCCGGGCGCATCATCCGCGAGCCGGCCATGGAGAACCCCACCATCGTGGTGCTCACCGACCGCAACGACTTAGACGACCAGCTCTTCGGCACCTTCTCTCGCTGCCAGGAGCTGCTGCGCCAGCCGCCGGTGCAAGCCGAGAGCCGCGCGCACCTGCGCGAGCTTCTGTCGGTCGCCGCTGGTGGCGTGGTCTTCACCACTATCCAGAAGTTCTTCCCCGACCAGGAGGGCGATCGGCATCCGGTACTCTCGGAGCGCCGCAATATCGTGGTGATCGCCGACGAGGCCCATCGCAGCCAATACGACTTCATCGACGGCTTCGCCCGCCATATGC
>JAFGIH010000160.1 GCA_016929985.1 Thermoleophilia bacterium
GAATCATCGACAGCTCAGCGATGGCTGCTCGCCGGTCCTTGGTCTTCATTCCTCCCTGTAGGACGATGAGATTGCGAGGGGAGAAGGGGACACTCCCCATAAACATAAAAGCCACGACGCTTGATGATTCGTCAGTTGAAAAGTCGTTGGCGACGGACGAAGGTGTAAACTTCGTTTAGTTAAACACTGTCCCCAACTCTCGGGGGCTGATCTTGGTGCAGCCGGTGACGGGGTTCCAGGTGGACTCGGTCCACTCGATCGTGGATCGCTGAGCCATCAGCGAAGGTCTCCAATGCGAAGTGCTCGAATGCTCATCATTCATCCACATCTGCGTAGCGGCCATTCTCAATTTCGTCGCGCTCCTCGTATTGCTGTTCTTTCCACTCATCGTAGTGGGCATCAGCCCGCTGCTCCTCGGCCTCCACGAGCTCTGCTTTTCGCTCCTCGAGTGTCTGCACGGCGTGAGCCACCGACGCTTCGAGCACGGACAGCGCACTCGGCGACGACAGCTTGAGTCCCTCCATTGCCTTCCTCAGGCGGCGGGCGTGATTTTGAAGGTCTTCTTCAGCGCTCTCGAGGTGGTCCCGTGACGACAGATCCTGTGCGTGCCAATCGTAGAGCGCCCCGACAGAGGCAAAATCTGCCTCAACATCGCCCGCCAGCAGTTCGTGGACCAAGTCCGGGAATTGCGTACTGAACTGAGGGACGTCGATGAAGCCGAGCCAACCACATTGATCAATCGACTCCCGCAGCGCCTTCTCCAGAATAGACCGTCTCCCATCGGTCAGCAGGCTCCCGCCGGCCACCAGGCTAAGCCGCACCGCGAGTGCTGGCGAGGCATCGGACGAGAAAGGCTCGGGCATGATCCCAATCGCATGGTCCAAAGTAGAAGCCGACCTTGCATCGAGCTCCCGGAGCAGCTTGTCTGAGGCTCTCGACGCCAAGTATTCAGCAATGGACTCGATCGCCTTCGGGTCAGAGACAAGACGTAGAGTCAGGTGCTCGTATACGGACTCCGGAAGGAACACCAAGCGGCTGTTGCTGGGAGGTACTAGAGTCGTTGTGTCTCGAAGCAGCGCCCCTATTTGCGCTCCCTTCAGGTACAGAACCACCTTCGAAGCCTTGGTCGTGAGGTCATCCTGAAGCGCTTCAATCATCGAAGGATGGTGGACTTGCCATGTCTGGCTCGTCTCGTGGCGTACTCGCTTGACGAGGCTTCCTTCGAGGAGCTCCAACGCCTCTCCAATCTGCTGGACTGAGATCCCGTACGTTGAGCACACAGCTTGGGCGACTGCGTCATCCGGAACCGGGTCGGGAACAGAGTTGTTGCTGAGAAGGCATACGGCGAGTGCCCCTGTCTCGCTGCCAGATAGTCCATGAATTACGTCGCTAAAATGGCGCACCGGATAATCGAAGAACCTGCGGAGGTCCTCCCACTCTGCACGCAGACCCGCTGTAATGCGTTCGTTTCCGAGGCGACGAGCCAGTTCCGGAGAGAACGAAGACAGGCGAGCTAGCGAAGATAGGTGCTTTTTCAGCGCCCGCTTGCGCTCGCGAGAGATGTCACCCTCTTTGATGTGGTTGTACAAGATGGCGTCACGCTCGGCATCTGACAACGCAGCCACGTCTACACGTACGCGTGCGTCGTTGATGAAGTCCGCTTTGGATCGCTTGATCAGTCGTTCCGCGGCCGCCAGTATGTAGTCGCGAGTACAGAAGATGATTCGCGCCATTCGCCGACGCGCAGCCTCTACCTTCTCCAGCGCAGCAGACCACTCTCTAAGGCGACCGGCGTCCAAGGTCGTCTCGCCGAACACGTCGTCCACCCAGTAGATGGTATTGGCGTCCGCCGGTGACCAGGTGCTCTTGAACTGCTCCGCGTGTTCGATCCTCAGAACGCGGGTATCGGGAGCTTGCGCCATGCTAACCATGCACAGGTTGGCGGCGATGGACGACTTTCCTGATGCCGGCGGGCCAACGAGAACCACGAACCCATGTTCATGAAGGGCCCTTTCTGCTCTGCGATAGGACTCCGTAGGCACGAAGGTGCGCAAAGGGAATGCCAGATCCTCGAGCAGCGCGGTGGTCTGTTGGTGGATGGCAAACGAGAGGATTTGCGAGAGGTCACCGATTCCATACAGCCGTGGGACGAGACGCAAGAGCCGCGGATGGGCATCGACGGTGTCTTCTACCCAGGTCTCATTCAGGACAAGGCACTTCCCGACACCCGGAATCTTCTCGAAGGCCTCCCGGATCTCCATCTCGCCCCCGGCAGATACCTGCCGGTTCGTCATGAGGAGGTAGTGACACCCGCCGCCCGCGGCGAGTGCCGTTACCTTCTTCACCTCATCATTCAGATGAGACAGGGAGAGCGGGTTGTGGGCATCCGAAGTGTGTTTGCACTGGACGACGAAGTTGCCGCGAAGTTCGGCCTCATCAACCAACTTCCCGGAAGCAATGCCCTTGAACCACCCATCGCGCCCAGCATCTGGGCCGGGGCGAAACCTGCTGCAGGTTTCGCCAAGCACCACCCGCAAGACCTGCATGCACAAGTCCTCGAACGCGCTCCATCCGAGTCGATGGAGATTGTAGCGTCCGGGTGAGCGGCTTGTCGTCATTGAGACCATCTCCCGCGACGCGCGGCACACGGCCTGCTAATGCATCGGGTCCTCGGCGCCATCCTAGTTCAACCCCAGAGCCTTGAACGCTGCCTGCCGCAGGTCGCCAAAGAAGATGGGGTCCACCTTCTCGAGGACGTCCGGATTCACCTCGAGGAACTGCCGCTTGTTCTCGATCGGGATGAGCGCCCGCTTCGCGCCGTTGTCCATCGCAACCTGGAGCGGCTCGACGAGTGAGCGCACCGGCTTGACGTTGCCCTGGATGCTCATGTCCCCGAGGACGAGGAGACCCGGTTGGGGCGCGGACTTCCGAAGGATCGAGTAGGCGGCAATGAAGAAGGCGACGCCGACCTCGGCAGCGACCTTGTTGCCGAGGAGGTCGATGGCCTCGACGTGGAAGTCGGACGTGTCCACCTCGCGGCCGACTCCGAAGGCGTTCTTGTTTGCGAGCAGGTGGCTGAAGGCGCGGCTGATCGACTCCTTCATGTCGCCGGAAATGCCGCCGGCGGGCTTGAGCTTGCCGGTCCCAGACGAGAGACTCACCTCGACGCGGTACAGGCCGACCGTGCCGTCGCCGCTGACCGATGCGGTGTAGACCGTCCCCGGCGGCAGCGGGTTCGAGGAAATGAGATCACGACCGCCCTGCTCGGGGACGCCGACGAATCGCTCCTCGCCGGTCTCGCTCACGAGGTAGCTGAACGAGGTTTGGTAGTACTCGAAGGAGCCCATCTTCTTGAGTTGCTCCTTGACGCGTCGCCGGCCCTCCAGCGCGAGCTCGAGGATCACCCCGAGGTCCTCCTGGGAGACCTGGCCGTGGGGGTGAAGGATCTTCACCAGCCCAGAGACCGTGCGTCGGACCGCTTTGCGGTCGCGGGCGTTCAAATGAGCGCCGAGGGAGAAGTGGTGGTCGATGATCTCGGTGAAGTTGTGCTTTCGCAGGTCGCGCAGAGCCTCTGCGAGGTAGTCGACGACGAACCCGTAGTGGTCCGTGAAGTGCTCGTTGCGCATCTTCGGCACCTCCCACCCGGGCAGGTAGAAGTGCAGGCGATCGATGAACGCCATATCGTCGCGGATCACGTCTGGCATCGGCGCGAACAGGTGTCCCGTCTGCACCATCACATCGACGGGCTGCTGGGTGTTGCCGAACATCGCGAAGCTGGCGTACCCAGCCATCGCCTCCTGTCCTCGCTGGAACTGCCCAGACTCGCAGTAGGTCTTCATCATCGTGATGACCTCCTTGGGCATCTTCTGGAGGTCAGCCACCTCGTCGAACCCGATGGTGTCCCAGATCTGCACCATCCCCTTGTACCGCCCTTGCTGCTGGCCGAAGAGGTTCGCCACCGTCGTCGGCCCCGTGAGCAACGCCGCGTAGGGCGAGAACTCCTGAACCGCATAGCTCTTGCCCGTGCCGCGCGGTCCGAGCTCGACCATGTTGAAGTTCCGCTCGCACAGCGGGATCAGCCGCGTCAGGAACAAGAGCTTGAGCCGTCGCTCCATGACCGACGGTTCGTAGCCCATGCTGCGCAGCATGAGGTCGAGCCACTCGTCGGTGGTGAACTCGGCGCGGAGCTTTCGGTACTCGTCGAGGTCGAACGTGGCGAGCTGGATCGGGGTGAGCTTGTCGATCCAGAATGGGTACTTCCCCTTGGACTCCTCGTCGTACTCGAAGCGCATGTCCACCTGGGCCCAGATGCCGCCGGTGAGAAGACGATCGAAGTCGCGCACGTAGTGGTCGGGGATGTGGACGTACTTGTGCCCGAAGTTGGTAACCTCGGCCCAGTACTGGGAATCGACGAGGCGCACCTTCACCTTGTCGATGAAGGTGTGCTTGTGGTTCTCCTTGACCTTGCTCTGCGCCTTGGTGCTCTCGTCCGGCCGGATGTAGTTGTCGGCCAGCGTGTCGTTGACGACCTGGAGCCCCATCTGGATCGCCATGTCATCGCTGGACGCGCAGTACTTGCCGAGCAGGTACTCGAGGACGAAGACGGGCACGTTGGCGCCGACCTTGACCTTTCGGACCAGGTCCTTGCGCACGACCTTGCCGGCGAAGACGCGGTTGGCCTTGTCGTCGAGGGCATCTCTTGTCGGCGTCTGTTCGTTGCTCATGGCTAAATCCCCAATCTCACCGGCAGCTCTTCGGACTGGTCGAGCACGGCGTCGGTCGCGGGGTCCTGGACCACCACGCGGATGGCGGTGCAGTCATCGCGGGTGAGCATCAGCCCGATGCTGGCTTCTGCCCCGGGCTTGATGCGAAGGATTCCGCTCCCACGATCGAAGTCGGCGCCGACCACCATGCCGGCCTGGCCGACTTGCTCGCTCCCGCAAACGAGCACCACTCGAAGCGCGACGGCCTCCGTCGCGAAGAGACTCGGCATCACGACCACGCGGATGCCGAAGGTCCGGTTTGTGATCTTGTCTGGAACGCCGCGCAGCTCAGCCACGGTCTCTTTGGGAGGCTTGGACTCACGCGATGGCATACGCAGGCTCAGCACGGGTATGACGAGCTCCTGGAGGCTGAAGCCGCCGTGATGGAAACAGAGCCCTCCAGCCGCCTTGAACACACCCAGGCTCGTGGGGAACACGAAGTCCAGGTCTGTTTGGTAGCCGAGCTCCGCCCCGGTGATGCGGACC
>JAFGIH010000161.1 GCA_016929985.1 Thermoleophilia bacterium
ATCGCAGACGCGCGCAACCCCACTCCCCGAGCCGCAGCTCGTGGGCACAGAGATCGGGCCACTCCCCTCAGATCTCTGGGACCTGATCGGTGAGCCCGCACCTCTGCCGGACACTCCGCCGGAGCCATACCCTCGCGCCCCCGGGCAGGCCGTCTCCCCGCCGGCAGAGCGTGCGCCGGCAGATGTCCATGTTGAGCGGGGCCGGCACACGCCCAGCGTCGAGGCGTCTCACGCTCCCGTACGTCCAGTCGCGCCCGCTCCCGTCGGGTACGACAGGCCACCAGAAGCGGCCCCTCAGCCGCAGATCCCATCACCCACCATCCAGCGATTGGCGGCGACTGGGCGCCCTGAAACAGCCACGACGAGTGCCTCACCTGACGGTGACCTCAGGGAGGAGGACGCGAGCAGAGGGGCTGTTGACATCGATTCGCTGGCGCGGCGTGTGTACAGGGAGATCAAACGCCGGTTGGCGATGGAGCGCGAACGTACGCGACCCAGGTGAGGTCCTTAGGGCGGAAAGGAATACGATCGATGCCTAACACGCGCAGCAGCCTACAGGCCGCCCGCATCGTCGAGGTAGACAGCTCGGGCGAGCCCAAGTCCGGGGGCGTCTCTGTCAACTGCATGTTCAATCCTTTCGAGTACTCGGTCTCCAAAACTAACACTTACAAAGAGGAAAAGAAGAACCGCTCAGACGTTCCGAGCTTTGAGTTTGAGAAAGCCGGTCCCCAGACGCTGAAGCTCACGCTCACGTTCGACACCTATGAGACCGACGAGGACGTGAGCCTGACGACCAATAAGCTCTGGAAGTTGATGGAATCGAAGACCAGGCGGGCGGGAAACCGCGACAAGAAGGTGCCCCCGCCCGAAGTGGCCTTTGAATGGGGGGTCTTCCGCTTCGTTGCGGTCATCACCAATATGACCCAGAAGTTCACCCTCTTCAAGCCCGATGGCACGCCTGTACGAGCGCAGGTCGAGGTGACCTTCACCCAGCACAAGGATCTGAACGATTATCCCAGCCAGAATCCCACGTCCGGTGGAGGGAAAATCGAACGCATCTGGCACGTGGTTGCCGGCGATCGAATCGATTCGATCGCCCATACCGTCTATGGCGACGCGTCACGCTGGCGCGAGATCGCCGTCTACAACCGGCTAAAGGACCCGCTTCAGTTACGGGCGGGCCAACAACTGATCATCCCCTCAAAATAAGGCCTTGGAAGACGATGCCTGAAACGTTCGAGTTAGCCAGCCAAATCACGATTAAGGTCAATGGGGCCGATGTAGAGCCCGAGGTAATGGCGAACCTGATCTTTGTCGAGGTCGACCAACATGCACACCTGCCGGCAATGTTCACGCTCCGAGCCGCAGACCCGGAGTTCGAGCTAATCGACGAGGGACCGTTCGACCTGACCGACGAGATCGAGATCCGCGCCCAAAAACCCGATGGCGCGTGGGCTACCTTGATCAAGGGGGAGATCACCTCCCTCGAACCTGAATTCCAGGAGGGCATGATCGCGCAACTGGCGGTGCGCGGCTATGACAAATCCCACCGGCTCTACCGTGAGATGAAGAGTCAGGCACACCTGAATAAGAAGGACAGCGACCTCGCGTCTGAGATTGCCAGTAGCGCCGGCTTGCAGGCCGATGTCGAGGTAACAAGCACGGTCTACGACCATATCTTCCAACACAATCAGTCGGATCTGGCCTTTCTCCAAGAACGCGCCTGGCGCATCGGATATGAGTGCTTTGTCAGCGACGGCAAGCTCGTCTTCCGCAAGCCCTCGTCGCGAGGCGCCGGCATCACGCTGAGATGGGGGGATGACCTGCTCTCGTTCTACCCGCGTATGAACCTCGCCGAGCAAGTCGACGAAGTCATCGTCCGGGGCTGGTCCGTCGACCAACAACAACCGGTCGTCGGACGCGCTCGGCAAGGCGAGCTCTATCCGGAGATCCAGGAATCGAGGAACGGCGCGGCTTGGGCGCGCCGTTTTGGCAGCGGCAAACACGTGATTCTGGAAGAGAACGTCACCAGCCAGGCGGAGGCCGACCACCTCGCCGCAGCGCGCCTCGACGAGATCAGCGGGGCGTTCGTACAGGCCGAAGGTGAGGCTTTTCGCCGGCCCGACATCCAGGCAGGCAAGCCGGTAACGCTTGAAGCACTTGGCGACCGCTTCAGTGGCACTTATCTCGTCACCAGCGCCCGCCACGTCTACACTGCCGAGGGTCTCAAGACAACTTTCAGCGTTCGCGGCACGCGCACAGGCCAGATACTGGAAGAGGCGGGACTGCGCAGTCCCCGGCCCCTCGACCCCGGCGTGGTCACTGGTGTCGTGACCAATACCGATGACCCGCAAGCTTGGGGGCGCGTCAAGGTGAAGTTCCCCTGGATGACCGAAGATGCCGAGAGCGACTGGGCGCGAATTGTCGGGGCCGGCGCCGGCCCGGAAGCGGGATTTCTCGTCGTCCCTGAGGTTGGTGATGAAGTTCTGGTTGCTTTTGAGCAGGCAGACTTCCGG
>JAFGIH010000162.1 GCA_016929985.1 Thermoleophilia bacterium
GCACCGTCGGCCAGTGTCTGTAGAAGCGGCAGCATGATCGTCTGGAAGTCCGGGACTGCCATCGCTCTATCCTTTCTCTGGTTTCCAGGCGTACGTATTGCCCTTCACCGCCAGGTAGTTCGCATCCAGCTGGGGCTGCAGCAAGAGGATGGCCGCTATCCGCCGGGCCATACGCATGACCTCGCGCACCTCCTCGGTCTTGAGGTCCCGCCCCAGCAGCGCCTTCTCCCGATAGCTCAGCCACTTCTTCATCACCTGGTATCCGCCGATGGTGTAGCTCCACACCCCCGCCGGCACCCCGCGCCAGTAGGCGACATCGTTCAGATAGACATCCACCGCCTCATCCCCCAGTTGAGCCAGCGCCTCCTCTGCGCTGAGGTCCAGGGCCTCAGCTCCTTGCCCGATGGCCGCCAGCTCTTCGGATGTCCAAGGTCTTGTACTCGTCTTTCCCTTACCCGGCATGGTGACGCCCCCCTGGCCGGCATGACCCCAACCGGCGGTGACGGCCAGATCGCCGGTGCCCTCATTCAGATTGCCCCCGCCCACCCGCGAGGCCACGCCGATGACCTTCGTCTCCGGACGGATGACCCCGGTGGTGACCCCGTCGACATCGGCCTCGGGGCGACCCAGCCGAATGCGCTGACGACGAATGGGTTGCGTACTACGTCCAAGTGGGTATACTTGATGCAGGACACGGGCGTCGGCTGGGCCGATGAGCCCGTGTTTCTGCTTTCTCATGGTACGAACTCCCACACGCTGAAGTACCGAGGCTTCTGGTTGGTGAAGCTCCCAGCCAACGTCCTCTGGCCCAGGTGACCGCAGATCCTCTTGCTGATTGCATCCTTCTCCGCGTCTCGGGGAATCCCCGGCTCTCGGTGGGCAAGGAACGAGTGACGAATCCCGCCGACGATGAGGTCCACGGTCTGGATCAGAAGCGAGGAGTTTGAATCGAGCATGCATGCGTTGAACACCCGCCCAGGGGTCGGGACCTTGCTGCCAACGCAACTCGCTATCTCAGTCTCAAAGAACTTGGGTGACTTCTTGGGCTTGCCGAGGTAGTCGCCAATCACGCAAATTTCCTGATTGGAATCGATGTTCTTGCTGACCACCAGGGACGCGTAGCTCAGATAGGCATCCCACACCGACCCGAAATACCCTTGCCAGTTCACCCCTGGACGTTGCTTGTCCATAACGAAGGCACAGAAATAGCACTCGGGTTGCGCAAAGTACGCGTCGATGAGCTCGAGGTGGAAGGGCAAGCTGCTCGCGGTCACCGAGTTGAACTTGAACTCGAAGCCCGGGCCGGCACCGGGAACACATGAGATAGCTCGGTCATAGACCCGATGCACCGAATCACTGAGCTCGCCGCATGCCCTCATCTTCATGAAGCCCAGGCAGAAGAACCGCTGAGTGTTGCCGCCCAGGATTCCGCTCTCGTCCATGAACGCGATCTGTCGGTCTACCAAGTCGTCCCCCCGTGATCATGCGACTCCGGTGTGTAGCCCCACACACCCGAGGGCGCGCCCGGCCGGTCAGTCATGGTTTTCACCGCCAAGCCAGAACTGCATGAATCCCTCTGGAAGCGCAACGCCCGCCACCGGGTATGGGGTGGCATCAAGGTTGAAGCTAAGCCGCAGTCCAAAGAGGCCAAGCCACACCGGAGTTGCGAACCCAACGTCCTGCCACGCGGTCGACAACGACTGGTTCGGCATCACGGTTTGTTCGACAAGAAGGTGGTTCGGCATCCCGCAGCTGCCCGCGATGAAGTCACGGGTAGGGTCATACCGCCGGTCGCATGCAAACTCCATCCCCCGATCATACGCAACCAGCCCCAAACCGATCTTGAACAGGGCGCGCCCGAGCAGAATGGGGTCGAATGGTCGCCTGGACAAGATGGGAATCGTGAAGCGGCTCAGACCGGGCGGGGAGTCCTCATGGACGAATACGTCCTTCTCGGTCTTGCTGATGAAATGAATCTCTCGCGGCTTCACCCTTTGCATCGTGAAATCGCGGAAGTCACCCCGGGGAGGCCTGTCCTGCTTGGTGTACGGCACATTCAGTACGCGAAGAAGGGCCACCGGCTCGAAGTCCAGGAGGAACTGCTCGAGCCCGGAAAGCCTGTTGTTGCACACGTCGCAAACGGCATCCCGAAGCACCAATTCGTCGTTCCCTAGCGATTCCGGAATGACGTGATCCTCCGACCGGAAGTCCCCGTCGCGGGTAAGACAGTAGATACACCGAGGCTCGTGCCTGCCCTCGGCCGTGTCTATCGCACCGCGATGCTCCGCCTCGCGAATGGCCTCGCCTATTGCCAAGACAGTCTCCGAGTATGTGAGGCACGAGTTGTAGAAGAGGAACGGAACCATATGCTCCATGGGGCCGAGCGTCAACAACTCGAGCGTCTTCTCTGCCTCAGGAACGCAGTCGAAGAGTATGCCTTCCCCGTACGCGAGATGGAGATCGCGAACACTGATCTCCTCGTCGTTGAGCACCACCCGGACGGCGGGGGTCTCTGCCGTCGCGATGAGCGCGTCGACCCTCTCCCGGCTCGCTTCGCCAACAAGCCCCTCCTCAGCAAGGCGCGACCACACCCGGCGGAATTCGATTGGAGACGTTGGCATCATGAATGGCCGCAGGAGCGTTGCGAGCCGAACGAGCGCGGGATTCTCCACGAACATACTCTGCGGACTCTCTCCCTGTCTCCAAGAGAGTTCGAAGTGCAGGGCATCCGACGCGACAACTGCCTCAAAGGCCCTGCTCAGTTTGAGCGCCGAGCGTCTGAAGGAACGGCATACCTCCGGCAGTGAGCTCTCGACTTCAGAGTCCATCCGCCTGCGCTCCCCACTCGTACGCGTTCCCCTTCACCGCCCGATAGTTCGCATCAAGCGCGGGCTGCAGCAGCAGGATGGCCGCGATCCGCCGGGCCATGCGCATGACCTCGCGCACCTCCTCGGGTTTGAGGTCCCGTCCCAGGAGCGCCTTCTCCCGGTAGCTCAGCCACTTCTTCATCACCTGGTATCCGCCGATGGTGTAACTCCACGCCTTCGCCGGCATGCATCGCCAGTAGGCGACGTCGTTCAGGTAGACGTCCACCACCTGATCCCCCAGCAGGTCCAGCGCCTCCTCTGCGCTGACCCCGAGGGCCTCAGCCCCCTGCTCTATGGCCGCCCGCTCTTCGGGCGTATATGGTCTAGGAATGATCTTTCCCTTGCCCGGCATGGTGACGCCCCCCTGGCCGGCGTGACCCCAACCCGCGGTGACGGCGAGATCGCCGGCCTGGGGATCGAGGTTGCCCCCGCCCACCCGCGTGGCCACGCCGATGACCTTCATCTCCGGACGGATGACCCCGGTGGTGACCCCGTCGACATCGGTCTCGGGATCGAGCAGGTCGGCCACCGTGCGGCCCAGCTCGGCCGAGGCGAGAAGCAGGTCCTTGGTGTTGGGGAGGGGGATGCGGGGCCAGTCGAGGCGGAGAGCCGAGGAGTTCTCGACGGCGTAGCTTGGCGCGTGCATGAGCGCGAGCGAATGCAGGAACAGGCCCAGAGCATCCGCGCACGTCATCGCCAGGTACTCGGCTGCCGCGGGCGAGAGATTCGGCCGTGGCCCATCAGCCTGGGGAGAATCGAGAGTCAGCTCGACCGGCTCGAGAAGCGTGAGCGGGAACATCGATGCACCTCTCTCGATGAGGTGCAACGACGCCAGTGACCTTGCAGGAATGGGCGGACTGTACTCTTTTCTGTTCTGCTGGGTGGCGCTCATCCAGAGATTGCCATCCACCACTTCGCGAAAGTACTCGGGGCGCGGTCTGTCTAGCAGTCTGGACGCTGGCTCCCAGTAAGCCCAACGCAGGTCGAACGGGCGATACATGAAGGGTACAACATGCTCTGCTCGGAAGCCGCGCTCAATCAGCTGCGCTCGCGTCTCTCGCGCATTGTACCCCGAAGAATCAGTCACCGCGCACGACGCAATCTGTCGCAGCTCGGCTTCGCCCACGGCCGGATCGAAGTACGCCCGCATCCTTGTAACGAGTCGGTCGCGGTCGATGTCGACGACGAGCGGGTCACGACTGGTCTTCACTCCGGGAAATGAGACTGGGAAGACTTCGTCAAGCAGTGGCCACGAGGTATACCCCAGAGCGATGCTGCCGAGCGTGAATGGTAGTCCTATGCTTGTCTCAGGCTTCGCCTGGCGATAGGCTGGAAGTCGAAAGACGCGGGCCAGCTCCGCCAGCTCCCTCCGCTTCTCCACCCCCCAGAAATGCGCGACGCTCACCGTGTCCGCGGCTCGGTGCTCCTCTTTCCGAGCCAGCAACGCC
>JAFGIH010000163.1 GCA_016929985.1 Thermoleophilia bacterium
CGGTGTTGGGCAGATGATCTTCTTCCTGGTCGTGGGCGTGTTCTTCTTCTTCCGTCCGGGCGGATTGTTCGGCCAGCCGCCGGGGGACCCGCCGGGAGGTGTCGCCTCCCTGACTAGCGCAAAGCTGAAGCTCAAGAAACGGCCCAGTTGGGCTGTGCCGGTGGTCGCGATCATCGTCGCGCTCGTGCTTCCGCAGGTGGTCCACGACGGCTATTACATGCACCTGATGATCCTAGTCGTGATCTTTGCGGTATGCGGCATGACATTCACTTTCGGGATGCGCTCGGGCATGATCAACGTGGCCGCGGCCGCTTTCTGGGGTATCGGGGCATATACCCAGGGTCTCCTAATGATCAAGGCGGGCATGACGTTCTGGGAGGCCCTGCCTCTGACGCTCATCATCTCTTTAGCCCTGTCACTGATCCTCGGATCCGTGATCTGCCGGTTCGCCGGCATGAGCGGCATGATGTTCGGGATCGTTTTTGCCTCTATCGTTCCCTTGGTCTTCTCCACCTTCGATCTGTTCGGGAAGCAATCGGGGCTTAACGGTATACCAAGCGTGTCCTCCATCGGGGCTCTCCACTTCGGCTCCAAGGCCTCCTACTACTATCTGATCCTTGCCTTCGCTCTGCTTTCTGTGGTCATCATGCTGGCCTTCACTAAGGCCTGGACCGGGCGCGCGTGGCTTGGATTGGGCAGCAGCCAGAAGTTGGCCGAATCCGTCGGGTTAGACCCGTTCGGGTACCGCGTCATCAACTTCGTCATCATGTCGGTGGTTCCCGCTCTGCTTGGAACGGTCTACGCTTGCTACCTTGGCGCCATCCAGCCCGTCACCTTCGGGCCGTTCATCGCCATCAACTTCCAGGTCGTGGCTTTTGTCGGCGGCCTCGGCTACCTGGTGGCCGGACCGGTCATTGGGGCTCTTTTCATGACCTTCCTCCCCGAACTTCTGCGTGTGACCGGCACGTATGAGCCCATCATCACCGCGATCGTGATCGTCAGCGTGATCATGTTCTTGCCAAGCGGCATGATCGGATCTCAGGACGGACGCATTCTCGCTTTCCTGAGGCTCTTCCGGCGCAATCGGGGAAAGGCCGCGGAGCCAGCCGGTTCGGAGGGCCAGCGATGAGCGTCATTCTCGAGACCAAAGCGCTAACCAAGAAGTTCGGTGGCCTGACCGCGGTCAACAGCCTGGATCTGCAGGTCGAGCAGGGCGAGATTCTGGGGCTCATCGGTCCGAACGGGGCGGGCAAGAGCACTGTCTTTGGCCTCATCAGCGGTTTCATCCCCGTCACCAGCGGCGCGGTGGTCTTCGATGGGAAGGACATCACCAACCGGGCCCCGTTCCGCGTGGCCCGGGCCGGCATCGCTCGGGCCTTCCAACAGTCGCTCACCTTCGTGGGCATGACCGTATTGGACAACGTCCTCGTTGGGTTTCAGAAGTCGCACAAGGTCAGTCTGGCGAGCAGCGTGGTACGAAGCGCACGAGCCCGAAAAGAGGAACGAGAACTCGAAGAGAAAGCCATCGCAACGCTCGAACTCCTCGGGATCGCCCATCTTCGTGATGAGAAACCGGAAAGCCTGCCGCACGGCCATCAGAAGGCGCTGGGAGTGGCGATCGCGCTGGCCTCGGATCCGACGGTATTGCTCCTTGACGAGCCGGCCACGGGTATGAACCCCAGCGAGTCGGACATGATGATCGCCCACATCAACCAGGTGCGGGAGCGCGGGGTCACCGTGATAGTCGTGGAACACGACATGCGGGTGGTCAGGAGCGTGTGCGATCGGCTCATCTGCATGAACTTCGGGCAGAAGCTGTGCGAGGGCCCGCCGAACTACGTCACGTCTCATCCGGACGTCTGTGAGGCTTATCTCGGGAAGGGAGCCTCCGGTGCTGCTTGAGGTCAAGGACCTAGTATGCAGGTATGGCGCCGCCACGGCGCTGAAAGGCGTGTCCTGCGACGTGAGCGAGGGCGAGATCGTGGCCTTGGTGGGGGCGAACGGCGCGGGGAAGACCACCTTGCTTCGCACGCTGTCTGGGCTGATGCGCCCGAGTGCCGGCCAAATCAGCTTCAACGGGCGACGGATCGACGGCCGTCGTCCCTACGAGATCCTCAGGCTCGGCGTGGCGCACGTGCCTGAGGGTCGGTTGGTCATCGCGAATATGAGTGTCCTCGACAACCTCAAGATGGGCGCCTATCTGCGTCGCGATCTGCGCCAGGTATCAGCGGACATCGAGAGCATGTACGAGCATTTCCCCGTACTGAAGGACCGACGCGGTCAGTTTGCCGGAAGCCTTTCTGGAGGGGAGCAACAGATGCTGGCTGTTGCGAGAGCTCTCATGAGTTCTCCCAAACTCGTGTTGATGGACGAGCCGAGTATGGGGCTTTCGCCCAAGCTCGTGGAGACCGTACGCGACATCGTGGTCGGGATGCACCAGCGCGGCCTCAGCATCCTGCTTGTCGAGCAGAACGCCGTCATGGCCCTGAGTATCGCCGATCGCGCGTACGTACTGGAGGTTGGGCGGGTGGCGCTGGAAGGCGACGCCAAAGTGGTTGCCAAAGACGAGGGCGTCAAAAAGGCGTACCTCGGTGGATGAACACAGATGGTTGGGAGGCGCGATGAAGAATCTGACCGCTGAGCAGAAGGCGCAGAGGGCTCTGGATGTGCTGGAGGTCCAGAACTGCATGAGCCGCCACGCCTACTATCACGGGGCCGGCATGCACGCGGAGGAACTAGAGAAGAACTGGGTGAAGAAGACCCCGAACCCCACGTTTGCGATGAACTTTGGCAAGTGGGTGGGCTACGAGAGCATCAAGAAGTGCTACGTGGATGCCGGTCCGATCATCAACGGCGCCGGCCTTGAGGCGCTGTCCCGGCAGTTCCCTGATATCGAGGTCAAAGAAGAGAACATGGGCATTGGGAATCTGGTCATCCACGCCCAGACCACGCCGATCATCGAGATTGCCGGCGACGGTCAGACCGCCAAGGGCATCTGGGTGACTCCGGGAGTCGTGACATTGCCCTTCCCGCAGTTGCAGGCCTGGTGGATGTGGGAGAAGTACGGCGCGGACTTCGTCAAGGAAGAGGGCGAGTGGAGGATGTGGCACTTGGCCATGTTCACCGATTTCGGCGTGCCGATGGGTGAGCCGATCCTGTCAAACCAGGCGAACGGAGCCGACGCGATGGTCATGCCACCCGGCGTGCCGGAGCCGGACGAGAAGTTCGAGATGTACAAGATGTACAGCCCATACACCAAGCCGGTGCTGCTTCCTCGGCTGCCCGAGCCCTACGAAACCTTCAGCGAGACCTTCAGCTACTGATGCGATGACGGGTGGGCCGCTGAAACATAGCTAGGCCCACACACATATTTCTGCCCCAAAGAACAGCCCATTCAAGGGAGGGTGGTCTGATGCTCAAGACATATGCCGACAAGGTCCTGCAATCGATGGTGGCGCACGATCCTTCGATGCTGCCGCTCGCCTCGCGGTACGCGGCGACGGAGAACTCCGTGGCTGGTTCCCTCAACATGCTGAGTGGCTGGCGCACGGTGACCGGCGTGAATCGGATCGGGCAATACATCGTCGACGAACCGGCGGGCCAGATCTTCTTCACCGCCAACGTGGATGAGAGCGGCAGCCCTACGCTGCTTTGGGCGCGGTTGAAGGTCCTAAACGGCGAACTGACCGAACTGGAGATGTACACGGCTCGTGCGCGGTCTGACGGCGGCTTCGCCTATCTCGTGGACGAGATCGGCACACTGCCGAATGGCTGGAGCGCGCCAATCCCGGAGGGTGGAAAGGCGACCCGCGCAGAACTGCTTCACGTGGCGCAGGCGATCTTCGACTCCAGTCTGCCTGTCCCCGATGCCGCCCCCGACTGCTTCCTGATGGAACTGGGCGGAGTGGTCATGGAGGATCCCGAGTACGAGGACCTGCTCTGGTCGGGGGAGATCAAGCAAAGGGACGTCGTGAAGAAGGAGCCGATCCCGATGGGCTTGCCTCCCGTGCGACCCAGTGACCCCAACGCCCGCGTGGCGGTCATCGATGAGGACCAGGGGATAGTGGTGTCCATAGGCCTGGTGCCTGGCTTCGTGTCGCCCTACGTGGTCCGCTCTGCGACCGAATCCTGTTTCGTACCGGCGGCGATGATCGAGATGCACCACCGAACACTGCGCCCCGAGATGTTCCCCGGACGTAGCGTCTTGTTCGAAATGCCCGCCGTCTCCGTCACCTGCCAGGTCGTGCGGATGCATTCCGGCCTCATTCAAGGGACTCAGCTCTTCAACAAGCTTCAAGGGCCCGGCGGCGGGACTCCGTGGGTGGCGAGCTAAGGAGGATCGGTAGGCCGCGAGGCCCGCTCACCGGAAAGGGGGTGCGCGGACACGCTCAGAGGTGGGTACGCAGAGGGATTTGCATGCGCAGACGAGGGAGGGACAGATGACACGCAACCAACTCGTTCTCAAGCCGGCCGCGTGAGTCGCGTCTAGTTCTATATCCAGTACAGGGGCGAGAGGAAGCGAAATGGCCAATTTTGCAGAAGATGACTTTGAAGTCCTCTACCCGGGGGTCTATACCGCTAGGGAAGCGCATCTTGTGGACCGGCTGCTCAAGGACTGCTCAGCCTTGGCGTCAAGAGGCTGGATCGATCCCAAACAACTGGTCGAGGGCAAGCTGCCTGACGGGATCCCGGGAGTGGGGCCGGTTCAAAAGGTCACCGAGGCCATGTCGCGGTATTGCAGCACCATCTTCGACCCCGAGAACGCCTTGCTCCACGATGCTCAATACGCGAGAGCGCGAGGCTTCAAGGACATTCTCGCGATGCCGTGTTTCGGTACCCACGATGATACATTCCACGCGCCCTGGCCGCCGGACGCCCGGGATACGCTGATGGTCTCCCAACTCGAGTACGCGGTCACGAGCCATTTGCCCGTGTATCCGGGTGACACGCTATACCTGGTCACAGACGGGCGGACCATCAGCGAGCGCACGCCGGCCGAAGGGGCGACGAAGCGCACGGTCGAGATCCACTCCAAAGGCAGCGTATACAACCAAGCGGGCGGGTTGGTCAACGAGATGACCGAGCGCGTATCAGAGACGGTCGGCATCCTGAAGCCTGAGCGGAGACCAGAGCGTTTGGGGTTCGACAGCGTTTGGGACGCCCCTGACTGGGGCTCTAGGCCGCAGCACTACTACACGGACGATGATTGGGCCTTCATACGGGGCATATGGGCGACCGAAAAGCGTCAGGGCCGCGTACCCCTGTACTGGGAGGACGTCAACGTCGGTGACGAGCCTACGTGGACGGCAGACGGCCCGATAGAAGTGTCTGTTCTGCCGACTCCGTTCTATGGCATGGGCACGGGCGGCAGTCGCACGATGAAGCGGGAAATCATGGACCCCGCCGTCTTCAAGACCATGGTGCGGGGCGAGTCCGACGGTATCTACCGGTTGGCCGATCGCAGCCTGTATGTGCCGCCCGTTCCTGACGGAGCGATGCCGGCGATGATGATCGAGCCGGATGAGAGTGGATCGGGCGAGATCCGGACGGCGGACATCCACAAGGCAGGCACGACCAGGACCCCTCTGATCAACCACCATGGGCGGGACATCGCGGTCCGGCACATCAGCAATTGGATGGGCGACCAAGGCTGGTTGCGCAATATACGCTGGGGCATCATGCCGGCCGAGACGATGGCCGCCCACGGGAAGCCGGTTCCGAAGAACCCGGCCCTGGAAGATTTCCTGGGCCATGTCCCGAGCATGAGCGGCCGACGGGTCGAGGTCCACGGACTGACGGGTGATCTTGCCCTCGTCAAGTCCTACGTCTACGACAAGTACGTCCAGGGACACGCATTCCTTATCGACCTTGCCTTCTGGATCGAGAACATCGAAGGGCAGGTCTGGCTGGCCGGCGGGGCGACAGTGCAGCTCCCTTCCACAACACACAACCACACGAGGAGTGGGCCGCGTGTACTCGACGTGTACATTCCCCGCCTCGCGTAGCCTTCAGCCCAGTCGACCTCACAGAACCCAATTAAAAAGCCCCGCAAAACGGGGCTTTCCTAGATGAGCCGTATTGGACTCGAACCAATGACACCCGGATTAAAAGTCCGGTGCTCTACCAACTGAGCTAACGGCCCCTGAGGAGGCAAGATTGTAGTCCCGGCCCGGTCCGGCGTCAACGCGGCCACCGCTCCCGCCCCCACGCCACCTGCCGCCCCGGCCGCCGCGCTTCACCCCTTACAGAATCCTGACCGTTCGCTCACGCGCGCCTTATGCGTGGCTGCGTACCATGCGACTGTACACATCAACGTGCCTCCCAGAAAGCACACAGACATGACTCAGATCCTCATGCGTACGCTCAAACACAGGGCCGTCCGGCTGACCGCCGCCTCCCTGTTGCTCTTTGGCCTCACATTCTTCTTCGCCTTCGCATCGACTGCCCTCGCCTGGGACGACTGCCCCTTCGGCGAGGTCGACTGCGTCTACCCCGGGGACTGTTCTCGCTACGTGGACACCAACGGGGACGGCATCTGCGACCGCTCACAGCCCGAGCCGACGACGGCGGCCGCCGAGGCGACCGAGACTGTGGTCGCCAACGTGGACGAGACCGTCACCGGAACGGCCGATACCGGCATGGCGGCCGACGCCTCGACCGATACCGACACCGCGTCCGGCGAAGTCGTCGCTGCCACCGGCGACGAGGACGGGGGCGGCGGCAGACGCCGCGGCGAGGAGACCACCACCGACGGCGTCGAGCAGACGAGCCCTACCACCATCCCCACCAACGGCGGGGCGGACGCCTCCACCTCAGACACGGACACCGGCGACGCAGCCGTCGCTGCCATCGGCGAGAGCGGCACGGGCGGTAACGGCGGCAG
>JAFGIH010000164.1 GCA_016929985.1 Thermoleophilia bacterium
CACCGGCGCCCGGCTAGTGATGCCGCTGCACCTTGAAGCGGAAGATGCTGTAGTGGTCGGCCACAGGGTCTATCCCGCCCTTGCGACACGCGATGCGCAGTTGCTGATCGACCGTCTCCACACCCTCCAGGTCGGGCAGTAGAAGCCCTCGCCGACCATCGATGGTCCGTACGACGACCCCGTACTGCTTCGGGTCCAGGTCCTCCGGGCCGCTCACTTCCTCCGGTGTTGCAAGCACGTCCACCGAGATGTCCAACCGGTCGAGCTCGCTCTCTTCCACAGGGTAGAAACGAGGGTCCCGGCCGGCGGAGCTGATGGCATTGGCGACGATCTCTTCCTCGATGCTCGGCTGATAGGGCTCGGTGGTGCCGATACAACCGCGAAGCGACCCATCGGGCAGGTGGAGCGACACGAAGACGCCGGCCCGCCGGGGCTGCCGGTCGGGGTCCTGGGCGGGCTCTATGACGGACCGAGTCCGGACGTAAGCCTCGATCGCCTGCCGGGCCAGATTCACCAGAGGGTCTTCTCCCGCCTTCGCGGCTTCAGTCATTGCGCGGCCCCTTGCTCGTGCGCCGTTTCGGAGATCTCGACCTCCCCCACCAAATATCCTACTCCAAAGGGACCTTCGTACGACAGCACCCGGTTCTTGGCTTCGGCGCCCGTAGCCTGCACAGCGGCCACCACTCCGGCCAGCACGGCCAGCGAACGGTAGCCGCACTCCCCAGCGGCGGCCGCCAGACCGGGAGAGATAGACAGCAGGCCCTCCCAGTCGCCGGCGCCGAAGGAGTCCGCGACCGCCCGGTCGAACTCGGCGCCCCGCGGGTCGTACCCGGCGGGCGCCCCCGGTATGAGCCGGTGGCTCATGTCGCCGCTGGCCACGTAAAGCACCCGTTGCGGGGCTTCCATCAGCACGCGGCCGATGACCTCCCCGAAGCGCTGGTGCTCGTCGCAACTGAGCAGAGAGAACGACAGCAGCACCAGCCGCCAAGGCTTGGTCAACTCGCTCGTGAGATAAAGCAGGGGCACCAGAGAACCCCAGTCGAGCTCGACGATCTCCGCTGGCGAAGCCGTCGCGACAGTGGGGATGCCGCGCTGCTCTGCCCGGGCCATCATCCCTTCCGCGAGCGCCTGGTCGCCCGCGCACTCCATACGGACGTGCCCGGCCTGGAAGTAGGCGAGACAGCCCCGATACGACCTCGCGAGCGAGATCCCCATCTGATGGCGAGCGGTGGGGGCGTGCGGAGAGAGCAGCACGATGGTGTCAGGAGCCAACGCCGCAGTGCGCGCGCTGAGCTCGCTCATGGCGTCGACGGTCGGCTGCGCCTCCCTCAGCCGTTCGCCCCCCACCTCGGGCACGATGATCGGGGGATGCGGTGTCACATAGCAGCCGATGAGCGTCATGGCTATACCTCCCGCAAATGGATGGCTATCGCGCGGCCGCAGCGCGGACAGTTGCTTCCGGTCAACGACATCCTGGTCACTCTGAAGCCCTGCCGTTCGATCACGGTCTCCCCACACTCCGGGCAGATCGTCGATTCAGAATCATGTCCGGGGATATTCCCACCGTAGACGTGATTCAGACCCTGTTCGCGGCCGATCCGGAGCGCCGTCTCGATCGTGTCCACCGGGGTGGGAGGCGCGTCCAGCAGACCGTAGGCGGGATAGAACCGCGACACATGCCAGGGGATGTCGGGCGAGACTGAGGCCAGGAAGGCGGCGAGAGCGCGCAACTCGTCTGGCTTGTCGTTGCGGCCCGGGATGACGAGCGTGGTCACCTCGGTCCACACCCCCATCTCCCACAACCGGCGGATGGAGTCCAGAACCGGCTTCAGCCGCGCGCCCACGTAGGCGCGGTAGAACTCGTCGGAGAACGACTTCAGATCGACGTTGGCGGCATGCAGGCAGCCGTCGATGTCGCGCAGGGTGTCGGCGGTCATGTAGCCGTTGGTGACGAACACGTTCTTGAGACCGTTCTCGTCGGCCAAGCGCGCGCAGTCGCGGGCGAACTCGTAGAAGACGGTCGGCTCGGTATAGGTGTACGAGATGCTCAAGCAGCCGGTCTCCAGCGCCGCTTCGACTATCTGCCCGGGCGTATGCATGCGGCCCACGACCCTGCCCTGTTCGCGAGGCATCTGGCTGATATCGGAGTTTTGACAGAAGTCGCAGACGAAGTTGCAGCCCACCGTGGCCAGGGAGAAGGTCTTGCTGCCGGGCAAGAAGTGGAAGAGGGGCTTCTTCTCGATGGGATCGACCGCCGTGGAGACAAGGCGGCCGTACACCAGACTGTAAAGGACCCCGTCCCGGTTCTCACGTACGCCGCACCTGCCCCGCTCGCCCGGAGCGATGCGACAGTGATGCGCGCAGAGAAAGCAGTGGACGAGCGGACCGCCGCGCCATTCGCGCCAGAGCGCTGCCCGCACAGCTTCTGCAGGCCGGCTCGCTTCCATCTGTCGCTACCCCCTTGCCAGCTCTCCGTTGAAACGGCGTCTCACCCGCGTGATAGGCGCCCTGAACTGCATGCCCCAGTTGGCGACGTATGCCCGCGCACCCAGGGTGTGACCGATCGTGCCCTCTTCGACCAGCTCGATCAGGGTGTCTTGGGATGGATACGCCTCCACGGTCACATAGGCCATACCCACCCCCGCTTCGTGATGAGCGTCACTACCAGCTCCGGCGGGCTTGCCCGCTCTCCGCGCCAGTCTCCGCGCCTTCCTGGCCGCGTCAGGCCCCAGTGCCCGTCCATTGACCACCTCGATGATATCGGCCAACTCGGCGGCTCGAGTGCGTTCGCTTCGAGAGATCGCTCCCCTGCGGAACAGGGCGTAGGGATGAGGCAGATATACTAGTCCACCCTGGCCTCTGATGCATGTCACCGATTCCAGCAGCGACAGGCCGCTGGGGATCTCCTGCCAGATGTACAGCCCGATGATCTCACCGTCTGCGGTGGTCAGTTCGATACCCGGGATGACCCGCGGCAAGGTGATGTCGGCCTCGGCCAGAGACACGGCTTCCAGCGCACCCCGGACGGTGTTGTGGTCGGTCACCGCAAGGCAATGGATGCCCTTGGCCTTCGCCGCCTCGAGCAGGGCCGACGGGGACATGAGTCCATCGGCGGAATAGGCGGTGTGGTTGTGAAGGTCTAATCTCAGCCCAGCAGCGGGCATGGTCAGACGTCCGGGAAAGACCCGCTCATGCGGCGGCGGCGCCTATCGCGGACCACCCGCTTACCGCCCCCTTCAGACGCGGTGCGCCGGTCGATCTCGCGCCGGTCGATGATGACTTCTACGCCCTCGACCCCGGCGAAACGCTTCTGAAACTCCTTGTAGTACTTGTCTGCCAGCTCACGGGGGATCACGTAGTAGATCACAGAGCGTCTCCTCCCATCCTTCGACAAGTTCTATGATAGTGTCTCGTTACTTTGTGTCCAAGAGCCACGGCCTTCATACTATCGTATGACTGAAACAGGCGACGAAAGCGGAGCGGGACCGCTCCTCAAGAACCGATACAAGTTAGGCCGAGTGCTGGGTCGCGGCGGCATGTGTATCGTGTACCAGGCCTGGGATACGCGTCTGCAGCGTAACGTGGCCGTGAAGCGGCTCGAGCCTCCTCTCAACGAGGATCCCCGCACGCGCGCCAGGTTCGACCGCGAGGGCCGGGCGCTCGCCCAGCTTTCCCACCCCAACCTCGTGACCCTCATCGACCGAGGCTCGAGTGACAACGAGGACTACCTCGTGTTCGAGTATGTGGAGGGACGGTCTCTCAAGGAGACGATCCGCGAAGGGCTCATGGGTGTCGGCGAGATCGGGCGGGTGGCCGGGCAGGTGGCCGAAGGGCTGGCGGCTGCGCACCTCGTGGGCATCGTGCACCGCGACGTGAAGCCGCAGAACATCCTCATCGACCGCAACGGCCACGCCAAGGTCTCCGACTTCGGCATCGCAACGGGCCCCGACTGGACCCGCGTCACCCGCGCGGGATCGATCATCGGCAGCGCCCGGTACATGTCGCCCGAGCAGATCCGCAGCAAACCGGTCGATGCCCGCTCGGACATCTACTCCCTGGGCATCGTCATGTACGAGATGCTCACCGGTCAACCTCCGTTCGACGGCACCAACATGCCGGAGATCGCCCGCATGCATCTGAACGCCACTCCACCCCCGATCGGCGACGTGCGGCCCAACCTGCCGGACGGGCTGGAGAGAGTGGTCATGCGCTGCCTGGAGAAACTCCCCGAAGACCGTTTCGCCTCCATGGACGAATTGCTCGGCGCCCTGGTGGGCTTGGGCCTCTACGCTCCCCAGCGGGGGCCTGAGGTCGCGTCTCCGCGCAAGCGGCACAGCCGCCGCGACGCCGAAGACGAACGTGCAGCCGCCCGCCGCCAGCGAGCCGGGGCTGCCGAGGGCCGCGACGAAGAAGTAGACGACAGCCAGTGGGCGCGCGAACAGGCCCGCATCCTGGGCCGCCGGCGCCGGGCCAAGCGCCGCTGGAAGATACTCGGAGCGATCGGCGCCCTCATCTTGGTGGCGGCGGCGATAGTCCTTGCCCTCACACTCACAGGCGGAGGCGCCCCCTACGTCAAGGGGCTCACGCTCGACGAAGCCAAGAAGCTCGCGGAAGACGCCGGCATGGAAGTCGAGGTGACCGATCAGGTGCCGTCGTTCACCGAAGAAGCGGGGATCGTCCAGGCACAAGACCCCGGAGAAGGCCTGAAGTCCTCTGACGATGTCCTGCGCCTCACCGTGACCCGGGAGCCCGAGGAGGTCGGCGTCGTGAGCATGGTCGACTACGACCCCGAGGGCGACAACGTGGAGAATCCCGACAAGCTTTCCCGGCTCACCGACGGCAAGGACAACACGACCTGGTCGACGGAGCTGTACCGGTCGGCCTCGTTCGGCGGGCTGAAAACAGGCGTCGGCCTGGAGTTCGAGCTCGAGGAGGAGGCGACCATCATAGAGATCGCTTCCGAGGTGGAGGGTTGGAAGGGAGAGTTGCTGCAGCCCCTCGATTCTGGCGGGCTGGCCAAGCTGCGCACGCTCGACGGCCAGTCGAACCAGATAATCTCGTTGACCACGGCCATCGACAAGGGCCGGCTCTGGTTCACCGACCTGACGCCGTTGACGGAGAACCGCTGGGGCGTGGAGCTCTCCGAGATCACCTTCTACAAGTAGCGCCCGCAGCGAGGCGAAGCGAGCGCCGCCGGCGATGCGAAGCGAGCCGACCCCCCACTCAGGCGATGCGCAGCGAGCGCCGCAGCGAAGCTTTGCGGTACGTCCGCAGTGCTTCGCGGAGGTCCCTCGGCACCCCAAATGACTACATCGAGAGCGCATCGACCGGCGGTGAGCACTGAGGGGTCGCCCAGGGGCGTGAGGGTTCGCAGCGAAGCTTTGCGATACGTCCGCAGTGCTTCGCGGAGGTCCCTTACGCCCCTGGGCCACTCATTGAGAGCTCACTGAGGTGGTCGACCCGCTCCCGGTACGCTACCCGACTGTGAAGCGAGTGATCCCCGCCCCCCAGCACGCCACCACCACCACGGCCGCCACGGCGATCACCGAAGCCAAGAACACCCAGTCAGAGCGCCGTACCACGACGCGCTCGCGATAAGTGCGGTCAGGAAAGGCGCCGAAGGCCCTGGCGTCCATGGCAATAGCAGTGCGGCCCGCCTTGCGCACCGCCCCGGCCAACAGCGGGATCGTGTAGCGGCGCGTCCGGGACCAGACGTGCAGCAGGCCCATGGGCTCCCGCGCCCCACGTACCCTCTGCGCCGCGCGTATGGTCTGGTAGTCGGTCTGGAGTAGCGGGAGCATCCGGTAGCCGACCATGGTGCCGTAGGCGATGCGATAGTTCAGATGGAGCTGATGGACCAGACTTAGAATGAACCGCTGAGGCTCCGTGGTCCTGACAAAGACCAGTGAAAGCAGCGCGAAGCAGAGCAGCCGGGTCCACAGAGTCCCGGCGGCCCACAATGCCGGACCGGTGATCTTGACCGAGCCCAGATACGCGAGCGCCTCGGCCCCTGCGTTCTCTTTGTTGAAGAAGATGTTGGCAAGCAGGATGGCGATGCCCGCGATGGCGAAGACCCACAGGGGTTTGAGTTGAGTGCCGAAGCCCAGGCCGCCAAGAAGGCGCCCGGCCGCCAGGGTGAGCAAGAACAGCACCGCCGGCGTGAGAGGATCGTAGATGAAGGTCAGACAGAGCGCGACGAGAGCCACCGCAAGCAGCTTGATGCTCGGGTTGCGCCTCTGCAGATAGCCCGCCTGGGCGGCCATCAGCCGCCGCCCCGTGCCGCCGGCCCGGGGCCGGCGGCGGCCAGGAAGTCCCGGACCGTGAGGACGTCACCGAGAAGCCCCGCCCGGTCGCGTAGCGCCCGAGACACTCGTCCCACCACCGGGATGGAAAGGCCTGACTCCTCGACCAGAGCTGGCCGGGCGAAGAAGCCGGCCGGACTCCCCTCGTACACCGCCCTACCCGCCGAGAGCACCAGGAGCGAATCGGCGTGCTCGCAGACAAGGCGCATGTCGTGGGTGATCATCGCCACGGTGCCGCCGGCGGCCCGGAACTCTTGCATCATGGCCATCAGCCGTCCCGCCTGGGCTTCATCCTGGCCCAGAGTGGGTTCGTCCAGGACGAGCGCCGACTGCCCACGGATGAGCAGCGCCGCTACGCTCAACCGGCGTTTCTGCCCCTGGCTGAGAGCGAACGGATTGGCCTCGGCCAGGGGCAGCAGCCCCAGGTGGCCGAGCCACGACTCGGCCAGCGTACGTTGCTCGGTAGTAAGGTGCCGCACCCCCTTGCGCCCCGCTTTGGGTGAGAGGCTGTAAGCAAGCTCTCCCAGCACCGTCTCGCTTACGAACTGGTGCTCGGGGTTCTGGAAGACGTACCCGACCAGGCTGCTCACCTCCTGCGCGCTTATTCCGGACAGGTCGCGGCCGTCGAGGAACACGGCGTGCCGGGGCGCCGCCAACACACCGGAAAGGAGACCGGCCAAGGTGCTCTTGCCTGCCCCGTTCGTGCCGGCTATGGCAAGGAAGTCACCACGTCCGAGCGACATGGTCACACCGTCAAGAGCGACCCGGGCGGAGCCGTTCGGATAGTGGTAGGAGAGATCCCTGGTCTCGAGAAGGACTCCACCCCGGCCGGACGTGCCGGTCACCCCGAGCGCCGCGCCGGGGAGCTGAGTGGGCCGGTGTCCCAGGCGCTCCATCAGTCCGGGAGTCGCCGCGAGCGACGCGGCGGTCTGCGGCACACTCAGTGGACTGCCCGGCACGTCCCAGCCGGCCAGGCGCAGACCCTCCACGAGCTCGACCGTCTGCGGCCGCCACACCCCCGCCGCGGCAAGCGCGGCGCCGTGGTCATGGAAGACCTCCGCCGGGTCTCCCCGGCGCAGCAGACGTCCGTCGGCGTCCAACACCAACACGCTGTCGACCCACTCGATCACTTCGTCCAGCTTGTGCTCGATGATGACGATGGTATGCCGGCGATCGGCGGCCAGTTCCCGCAGCAGGGCGAAGAGCTCCGCCGTCGCTCGGGGATCCAGATTCGCCGACGGCTCGTCCAGTACGAGCAGGCGAGGCCCCATAGCCAGCACGGCGGCCAGAGCCACTCGTTGCTTCTCCCCTCCCGAGAGCGTGGCCAGGCGGCGCTCGCGGTACCCGCTAAGCCTCACCAGGTCCAGGGCCCTGTCGATGGCGCCCTCGATCTCCCCCGCGGGCCGGCGGAGGTTCTCGAGCCCGAACGCGATCTCGTCCTCGACGGTGAGCGTGCAGAACTGCGACTCGGGATCCTGGAACACCAGGCCGGCCTGTTGCGCCAGCACGTGCACCGGGGTGTCGCCCACAACGAGACCGGCCACGACGACCTGCCCCAAGTAATCGCCCTCGACCACGTGCGGGATGAGGCCGTCCAGGCACAGGGTGAAGGTACTCTTGCCCGACCCGCTGGGACCCAGCACGAGCACGGTCTCGCCCGGCCGGACGCCGAACGAGAGATCCGTGAGCGCAGGCTTCAGCCGCGAGGCGTAGGTGAACGTCAGTCCAGTAGCCTCTACCTCAGGTGGAGAATCATACTTGCTCAGATCCTCTTCACCTTTCCCCGCGATATCTGCAGTCCGGACAGGACGCCGGTCTTGGCCAGAGCCTCACCGAGGAACTGCGAGAGTCCACCCCCCAGGATGACCGAGCCCACGACGCAAAGGACGGCGGCCACCAGGATGCTCCACCAGGAGTAGACGGCGTAGTAGCTGTAGAGAAAGGTGTCGAGCAGGATGCTGAAGACGCCCGCCAGCGCCGCCGCCCCGTAAAGGGCGACTCCGGTGAAGCGCTTCCAACGGAAGGCCCCGAAGACGATCTCGGCGCCGACTCCCTGCACGATGCCGCTCGCCATGGTGAGTATGCCCCACTGGTTACCGAGGGCCATGCTCACGAATGCCGCGACGATCTCGCCGACCAGGGCGGCGCCCGGTCTCCTCACGATGTAGGGGACGAGCAGGCCGCCGATCATCCAGACACCCACCAACGAATACGAGAAGGGGAACGGGACAGCCTGGAACGCTGTCGACCAGAGCAAGCCCCAGGCCCAGAAGACCACTCCCACGGCTACCGACAGCACCGAGGCGACCACCAGCTCGCGGGTGGTCCACTCCTTGAACGAAGCGAGACCTTTCAGCACGTCGCGTCACCCCCCGGGGAGGCGCCGGCCTGCGCGGCCACGTTCGCGGCCGACCGCCCCGCCTCCGCCCCGGACGGCCCGGCTCCGGCCGCGAGCCCATCGACCTGCTGCTGGATCTCGCCGACCAGCTCGTCGGTAGGCGGGCCGGCTGCAAAGGTGGCCACCATGACTGTGGAGCCGTGCTGCTGCGCGGCGCGGAACGCCGCCCGCAGCCCGGCAAAGACCTGCTCTTCACTGCCAGCGAGCAGCGTACTGAGGTTGCTGACCCGCACTGAGCACCCTTCAGCCCGAGCGGCCTCCACGGCTGCGCGGATGGGGATGCCGATTTCGTCCTGCCTCAGCGGGTAGATGGAGAACTGGCATCCCATGATGTCCGGGCTCATGTACCCCGGTCCTTTGTCGGTCTTGGTCATGTCTACCTCCCTCGATAGTGGATGAGTAGGAGCACGCCCGCTCCGTGAGTGACCCTGGCTTCAGGGCCGGCCATGGCGTTGCTGACCCCCCGGGTGGCCGATTGGAAGAGGGTCTCGCCGTTCAGCGGGTAGCGCAGACCCATGGTCCGCACGTTCCCGACCTCGGGGGTCAGCGGCAACAACGACACCATGTCGCCCTGACGACCGCCGAACACCACATCGCCGACGACCAGGAACGCGTCGTGCAGCTCATCGACCATGCGCACGCCCACACCCGTGAGCCATGGCGACGAGAGCAGGAGCAAGTTGCCCACCAGGTGATCGAGGCGCGGACCGCCGAGAGCTCCGTACACGGTGACGGCGTCGGCCCCCCGGTCGACTACGAGGCGCAGAGCAGCCTCAGTGTCGGTCTCGTCCTTGGCCGTCTCCAACAGCACCACTTCCACACCACGCACCTCCAGTGTCTCTCGGGTGACGGGGCTGATGGAGTCCATGTCGCCGATAAGGATGTCCGGAACCAATCCCACCCGCGAGAGCGCCTCGGCCCCGGAGTCCACGGCCACGACAAGGTCGGCGTCATCAAAGAGGTAAGCGTCCAGTTCTCCGGTCAGACTGGAGCCTGCGACGATCACAGCGTGCATGGTCAACTCCTCGTTCACACGCTGGGGAAGCGGACGACGCGCACGTGCCGCTACACAGCGGTCACAGGGCGGTCGGGCTTAAGCAGATCACCGTAACTTCCCTTCGCTGGCATTACCCAGATCAGGTTCGTAGGGTCTGTGGCAGAGCCACACTCTCAGCTGGACGCTCCCCTAGCAAGGTATGTTGGATTCCGCAATATTATACCATCGCGAACCCGGTCTCTCCGCCCATCCGCGGGGCGGAAACAGTGAGCGTCCTGTATAATCAGGGGCCGTTCGCCCCGGTTGCTGGTGACGCGGTGGCACCTATCCGACGCACGTTCGGAGACACCGACGATGTCAACCGTTGGCTACTGACGTGACATCTCTAGTGTTGGGGGTGAGTGTGTCCAGCAAGGGCTCCGTTGGTTCAGAAGGCCCGGCCGATCAGGGCCTGACAGAGATCCGCTGGCACGCTCGAGGCGGCCAAGGCGCCGTCACCGCCGCCAAGATGGTGGCCGAGCTGGCCTTGGGCCAGGGCAAACACTTCCAAGCCTTTCCCGAATACGGTCCGGAGCGTTCAGGCGCGCCCATCGTGGCTTTCACACGAGTGAGCGACGAGCCCATCCGCATCTACGCGGGTGTGGAGCATCCGGCCATCGTGGTGGTGCTCGACGCCTCGCTTCTCGGCACGGTAGACGTCACCAAAGGTGCTCCCACCGATGCGATCGTGCTTGTGAACAGCGAGATGTCGCCGGCCGAGCTACGGAAGCACTACGGACTCGAGGGCAACCGGCTGTTCACCATCGCCGCCACCCGCATCGCCACCGAGACGATCAAGCGCCCTATTCCCAACACCCCGATGGTCGGCGCACTCACGCGCATCACCGAACTGTTTCCTATCGAAAAGGTGGTTGAGTTCCTGCGCGCCGATTTCGGCAAGAAGTTCCCGCCCAAGGTGGTCGAAGGCAACATCACGGCCATCACCCGCGCCTACGAGGAGGTCAGGGCCGAATGAGCGCCGCGAAGAAGCCTCGCTGGGACGTCAGTGACATCGACACCTGGGGACCCGACAAGCACGAACTGGGCGCCACCATCCCCGTAGCAGGTAACTCGGAGGATTTCGAGACCGGCGGTTGGCGTTCGGTGGTGCCCGTGATCGACGCGAAGAAGTGCAGCGGCTGCATGCTCTGCTACTTCTACTGCCCCGACGCCTCGATCATCATCGAGGACGGCAGAGCCGTGGGAGTCGATCTGAAGCACTGCAAGGGCTGCGGCATCTGCGCCCGCGAGTGCCCGGCGGATGCCATCGTCATGAAGCCCGACGAGAAGGAGTGACGAGGTGACCGAGAACATCGCCGGCACGATCGCGGTCACGGGCAACGAAGCGGCAGCAGAAGCCATGCGCCAGATAGACCCGGACGTGGTGTGCGCCTATCCCATCACTCCCCAGACCGAGGTCGTGCAGCTCTACGCCCAGATGGTCGCCGACGGCAAAGTGACGTCGGAGTTCGTCACGGTGGAGTCGGAGCACTCAGCAATGAGCGCTGTGATCGGCTCCGCGGCCGGCGGCGTCCGCACCATGACCGCCACCTCGTCCCAGGGCTATGCCCTGATGTGGGAACTGCTCTTCATAGCCTCCAGCTACCGGCTGCCGGTCGTGATGACCACGGTGAACCGCGCCCTCTCCGGTCCCATCAACATCCACTGCGACCACAGCGACACCATGGGTGGCCGCGATACCGGCTGGATCCAGCTCTATGGCGAGGATCACCAGCAGGCCTACGACAACTGCATACAGGCCGTCCGCATAGCCGAGCACATGGACGTGCGCCTGCCCGCCATGCACATGTACGACGGCTACGTCATCAGCGGGGCCATCGGGCCGCTCGTCATGCTTCCGGACAGCACGGTGCGCGACTTCATCGGTCCGTACCGGGCTATCAACCCACTTCTCGACATCAAGCGGCCGGTCACCGTGGGCCCGTTCGACGGCCTGCATGGCTGGTACTTCGAGCACAAGGTCTCACAGAACCGGGCCATGGACCGGGCCTTCAAGGTCATCCAGGATGTCGCCGACGAGTACGCCGAACTCAGCGGGCGCCACTACGGCCTGCTCGACCCCTACCGCCTCGACGACGCCGAGATCGCGATAGTCGTGGTCGGTTCCACGGCGGGGACCACCCGCATGGTGGTCGACAAGTTGCGCGCCAAAGGCATCAAGGCGGGCATGGTGCGCGTGCGCGTGTTCCGGCCCTTCCCTCATGAGGCCTACGCGAAGGCGCTCGAGCACGTGAAGGTGGTCGGGGTCATGGACAGAGCCGACTCCTTCGGGGCCCAGGGCGGCCCTCTTTTCCTGGAGATACGTGCCGCGCTCTACGACAACGACGCCAGGCCGCAGGTGCTTCCCTTCATCTACGGCCTCGGTGGACGAGACATCTTCCCTGACAACATCGAGCAGGCCTTCGCCGTGCTCGAGCAAGCGGCGCGGGACAAGAAGCGGACCTCCACGGAGCGCCGCTATCTCAACCTGCGCGAAGACTGAGGGGGCGGCGATGCCGAACGACAGAGAGCCCAAGGGCTCCGCGCTGTATGAGGTCCTGAAGGGCATCGACTTCGAGCGCCGGCAACTCGTCGGCAAGAAGGAGCGCACCGGCCTCTTCGATCTGGTGAAGAACAAAGACGGCGACTACCGTTGCTACTCGTGCACCCTGTGCGAGCGCACCTGTCCGGTGGACTGCATCGAGATCGAGTACTGCCCGGAGACAGCCGAACAGCCCTTCGACATCGAGGCCGCCCGAGCCGCCGCCTTGGTGACGCTGCCGGGCGAGAGTTGCGGAGCGGCGTCGGCGTGCGTCATGGGTGAGGCCCCGGCCCAGTTCGTGCCCGAGATCGACATGAAGCTGTTCGACCCAGTCGTAGCGGGCATACGCTCTGGTTCCGGCCTGGTGGAAGCGCTGCACGCCACCCAGGAGGCTTACGGCTATCTGCCCCGGGTGGCGCTGGAGAACATCGCCGAGGAGATGCACCTACCCTTCTCGCGGGTCTTCGGGGTGGCCAGCTTCTACTCCCAGTTCCGGCTGAGGCCGGTGGGCAAGTACGTCATCGACGTGTGCATGGGCACCGCTTGCCACGTGGCGGGCGCGCCCTTGGTGGTCGAAGCCTTCAGCCAGGAGCTCGAAGTGCCCGTGGGCGGCACCACCCCCGATGGCCTCTTCACTCTGCAGACGGTCAACTGCGTGGGCGCCTGCGCCCTCGCCCCGGTGGTCCGCCTAGGCGCCGACGAGACCTTCGGCCGCATGGGCCCCACTGAGGCCCGCAGGCTGGTGCGCAAGCTGCGCAAGCAGGAGGTGGGGTCGTGAGCGCCGCTGGGACCAACCGCGGGCGCGGCCCCGTGGGCGCGAAGGCAGACTCGGCCCGCGCTGCGAAGATCGACAAGGCCCTCAAAGCCGCGGCCCACAAAGACGCCTACCTCGCCGACGACTCCAAGAAGGAGATCCGCCTCTGCGCCGGGACGGCCTGCCACGCCTCCGGGCGGGTAGCGCTGCGCAAGGCCATCGACAAGGCGCTTGCCGAGCGGGGTCTCACCGAGACCGTCAGGGTCGTTGAGACCGGTTGCCACGGCTTCTGCGAGCAGGGGCCCATCATCGTGCTCCGGCCCTCGGGCATCTTCTACCCCCGGCTGAAGCCGCAGGACATCGACGAGATCGTCGAGACGAGCATCGTGGGCGACGGGGTGGTCGAGCGGCTGCTGTACAAGCATCCCCGCACCGGCGAGCCGCTGGCCCACGAGAAGGACATCCCCTTCTACGCCCTGCAAAAACGGGTCGTGCTGGCCCTGAACGGCAAGATCGATCCCTATTCGTTGGATGACTACCTCGCTCATGGCGGGTACTCCGCCCTGGCTTCGGTACTCAAGGCCGGCGACCCGCTGGCCGTAATCGACGAGGTGGAGAAGAGCGGCCTGCGCGGACGGGGCGGCGCCGGATTCCCCACAGCGCGAAAGTGGCGCTCGTGCCGCGCCAACCCTGGCGACACGCACTACGTCATCTGCAACGCCGACGAGGGCGACCCGGGCGCTTTCATGGACCGCTCGGTGCTGGAGGGCAATCCCCACAGCGTCGTCGAGGGCATGATCATCGCCGCCTACGCCATCGGCGCCAACAATGGGCCGGTCGACGGTTACGTCTACGTTCGCCACGAGTATCCCTTTGCCGTGGAACGGCTGCGTCACGCCCTGTCCCAGGCCCGCGAGCGCGGCCTGTTGGGCAAGAACATCCTGGCTTCGGGGTTCGACTTCGACATCCGCATCAACCAGGGCGCGGGTGCCTTCGTCTGCGGCGAGTCGACCGCCCTCACCCTCTCCATCGAGGGACAGCGGGGCATGCCGCGGGGCAAGCACATCCGCACGGTCGCCCAGGGCCTGTGGGGCCAGCCCACCAATCTCAACAACGTGGAGAGCTACGCCAGCGTGCCGTGGATCATCAACCACGGCGCCGACGAGTTCGCCTCGGTCGGTACCGCCACCAGCAAGGGCACCAAGATCTTCTCGCTCACCGGCAAGGTGGTGAACGGCGGCCTCATCGAAGTGCCCATGGGCACCACCCTGCGCGACGTGATTTTCGAGATCGGCGGAGGCATGCTGCCGGGCCGCGAGTTCAAGGCCGTCCAGCTCGGGGGCCCCTCGGGCGGCTGCCTGCCCGCCTCGCTGCTGGATCAGCCCATCGACTTCGAAAGCCTCGTGGCCGCCGGTTCGATGATGGGATCCGGAGGAATGGTCGTGGTGGACGACACCACCTGCATGGTCGACTTCGCCAAGTTCTTCCTCAAGTTCACGGCTGAAGAGAGCTGCGGGAAATGTATCCCCTGCCGGGTGGGCACCACCCGCATGCTGGAGATCCTGGAGCGCATCTCCGCCGGACTGGCCACCATGGACGACCTCGACCTGTTGGAGCGCCTGGCCGACGACGTGGTGGAGGGCTCGCTCTGCGCCCTCGGGGGCAGCGCCCCCAACCCAGTGCTCTCGACCCTGCGCTACTTCAAAGAAGAGGTGGAGGCCCACGTGCTCGACCGGCGTTGCCCGGCCAAGGTGTGCCGCCCGCTCATCCGCTACACCATCGACAAAGACGCCTGCACCGGCTGCCGGGCCTGCTTCACGGCCTGCCCGTCCGGCGCTGTCACCGGCGAACGCAAAGAGCCTCACCGTATCTCTCAGAAGCTCTGCATCAAGTGCGACGCCTGCCGTCAAGCCTGCCGGTTCGACGCCGTCCGGGTCGATACGGGCATACTCACGCCGGCTGAAGGGAGGCGCAGATGAGCGCCCGCGCAAAGACCGGCACCACGGCCGGCGCCGCGCGCGCCGCGAAAGCCGTGAGGCTGACCATCGACGGCAGAACCCTTGCCGCGCGGCAGGGTGAGACCATTCTCGAAGTCGCGCGCCGTGAGGGTATCTACATCCCCGCCCTGTGCCACATCGCTGAAACGGCCGCCTGGGGCGCCTGCCGTCTGTGCCTGGTGGAGGTGGAGGGCATCGAGAAGCTGCAGGCCGCCTGCACCACCTGGGTCGCCGACGGCATGGTCGTCAAGACCGATACGCCGCGCATCCGGGCGCGCCGCGAGAGCTACCTCAAGATGTACCTCTCCGACCACAACGCCTACTGCGAAGCGCCCTGTTCGCATGCCTGCCCCACTCATATCGACATCCCCGCCTACATGAAGGCGCTGGCCGCCGGCGACTCCGCCGGCGCGGCCGCCATAGTCCGGGCCGAGCTCCCCTTCCCCGGCATACTGGGACGGATCTGCCCCCGCTACTGCGAGCCGGTGTGCAGGCGCGGCGACGTGGATGAACCCATCGCCATCTGCGACCTGCACCGCGCCCTGGCCGACCACGTCACCTCCGGCGAGGCCGGCTCCGGCCGGACGGCCGGCGGCGCGGCCTCCCCAGGCGCGACCGCCCCGCTCCTGCAGGCCGGCTACCCCAGCGGCAAGCGGGTGGCCGTCATCGGTGCCGGGCCCGCGGGCCTGAGTGCCGCCTGGTTCCTCGTGCAGCGCGGACACAAAGTCAGCATCTACGACGTCGAAGAGAAGCCCGGCGGGCTCATGCGCTACGGCGTTCCCGAGTTCCGGTTGCCGGCCCAAGTGCTCGACCAGGAGCTGCAGCCCCTATGGGACGCTGGGGTGCGATTCGCTGGAGGTTCGGCGTTCGCGCGCGATGAAAGCGGTTTCGAATTGCTCGAGGCGGGTTTTGACGCGGTCGTGGTCACTACTGGCGTGGGCAAGAGACCCAAGAACGCTTCCGCCACCAGCGCAGCCGAGATGCTGCGGCGTGCTCGAGAGGGACGCCCTGTGCAGTTCACCGGCAAGGTAGTGGTGAGAGGCGACGGCAGGGTCGCGCTCGACGCTGCGCGCACCGCGCTCCGTTCGGGAGCGTCGGAAGTCGTGGTAGTCACCCGCTATCAAGCGGATACGATGCCGGTGGATGGCCGCCACCTTGCTGCGGCCCGGGAAGAAGGGATCCAGTTCGAGTTCGGAGCCAAGAACACGGCCCAAGGACGCGCCCGAGCCTCCGGCATGGAGGGCACGACGGTGATCGTCGCCGAAGACCCGGCGGGTGGGCGCATCGAGGCCGACCGCTTCACCGGCCGTACCTCGACCACGGGAGTCTTCGCAGCCGGAGACGCCGTTGGCGATCCGAAGTCGGTGATCCATTCGGTGGCCGGTGGCAAACGCACGGCGCTGGCCGTCGACGCCTGGCTGGGCGGCGCCGACTTGGCCACGTTGGAGCAGGAATTGGCCGCACACAGCAAGCTGCCGTACCTGGAGCAACTGAAGGCGGAGCAGGACATGGGCGCGGCCGCCCGGCGCCTGACCGAGCGCGCACCCGTGTGGCTCAAGATGGGCGCGACCGCCGAGCCGGCGGCACGCGCCACCATGCCCAAGACCGGCAAGGCCAAGCGCCTCTCCGGCCTCGACGTGGAGGTGGAGAAGGGTCTGAGCCTCGCCGCCGCCCAAGAGGAGGCCAAGCGCTGCCTGCAGTGCGTGTGTCCCACTTCGGGGAGCTGCGAGCTGCAGAAGCTGGGCGTGGAGTACGGCATCACGGCGAACGAGTTGGTCGTGAAGGGCAGCCGCGTACGAACGGTCGAGCCACAGTACGAGCACCCGTTCATCAAGCGCGACATGCAGCGCTGCATCTCGTGCGGGCGGTGCGTGCGGGTCTGCCGCGACGTGGCCGGTCCTGCCTGCTATGACTTCACCGGGCGCGGCTTCACCATGAACGTCGACACGCCCTACAGTGAGGCCCTGCAGCTTGCCGACTGCATCAGCTGCGGCCGCTGCGTGAGCGCCTGCCCCACCGGCGCGCTCACCTTCAACCAGCGCACGCTGAGTTCCTTCCGCATCGACGAAAGCCGCTGCATCCTCTGCAGAGAGTGCGTCGAGGTCTGCCCCGTGGACGCCCTCAAAGAGACCAACCACTTCGAAGACGCCCGACAGCGATGGCACGAGCTCGTCGGCCAGGGCAGCCTGCTGGCCGGTGGCCATCGCATGTGCGCCGGTTGCGGCGCGCCCATCGTGGTGCGCCAAGTGCTGATGGGCACCAACGACCCAGTCGTGGTCGCCGCGGCCACCGGTTGCCTGGAGGTCAGCACCTCCATCTATCCGTACACCTCCTGGAAGAGCAGCTTCATCCACACCGCCTTCGAGAACGCAGCCGCCACCCTGAGCGGGGTCGAGACGGCATTCAGGGCGATGAAGAAGAAGGGCGCCATCGACGAGAACGTGAAGTTCATCGCCTTCGGCGGCGACGGCGGCAC
>JAFGIH010000165.1 GCA_016929985.1 Thermoleophilia bacterium
GACCACGGCGTAGGCGCCCCCGGCCGTGACCCCGCCCGTGAAATTGCCGCTGATGAGTCCAAGGAAGACGAACACCGCTGCGCTCACCGCGCCTGCCTGGGCAGGAGTCTTGGCGAAGGAGACGGTGACCAGACCGAGTGACGCGGCCACCAACGCGCTCGCCACGATGAGGACGGCCACCGGGCCGGCTTGGCCCCAGTGGGCCCCCAGCAGCAGCCACCCGGCCAGGACGAGGACGACCGCTTGGAGGAGGACGACCAAGAACACGGCGATCGACTTGCCTCCCAGGATGACGGTGCGCCGGGTGGGGGTGATGAAGAGCCGGGCGAGCGTACCTTCCCGATGCTCATCAAGGATGGTGCGGGCGGGCGTTGAGGCCCCAAAGAGCATGAAGAAGAGCATCATGCCGACGAGCACCTGTGTGGCCACGTTGGGTTTCTCTTGTACCTGCACGCCTGCCACCTGCGGGGCCCGGAGGTCGACGCCGATGGCGGCGCCGAACCCGGCCTGCGTCGCATACGCCATCGCGGTGTCGGTGGCGAGGCGGGTGAGGGTCTGCATGTCGGTGACGCCCTCTGCCAGCGCGATTTGCACGGACGCGGCGGCGGCCGCCCGCGCTCCGCTCAGCGCTCGGCCGAGCGACTGAACTACAGATGTCACGATGGAGGGTCCGACGGTGAGGGCCGGGTCCTTGTAGATCTCGATCTGGACCGGAGCGCTTGCCGCCGCCTGGGCAACCTCGGTCGTGCCGCCGGTGGCGTCCCCTTGGGGAGCCGCACCGGGGTCGCCCGTGGGGGAGTTCATCAGGGCCTCCGAAAGGTCCGCCGGGATGATCACCGCCGCGGCCGCCTCACCGGCGTCCACGGCCGCGCGCGCCGCTTCAGCGGTGGATGCCTCGGTCACCTCCAGCAGTCCGGCCAGACTGTCATCGCGGAGGGCGGCGGTGATAGTGGCGCCGGCGGCGGGCGTGCCCGCCCCGGCGCCACCATCCAGGTCGGCTACGACCGTCTTGACCGTCGAGATGGAGAAGTCATCCCCGGAACCGAAGGCGGCTCCAAGGATCCAGGCCAGCAGCAGAGGCGCCGCCAGCATCATCGCCAAGCCCGCCGGGCTGCGGTAGGCTCGGCGCAGATCCTTCCAGGCTATCGTGAAGGCCCGCACTCTCTCCTCCCCCGGATCGCGCTAGTCGCGGAGCGCCCGGCCGGTGAGATGGAGGAAGACCATCTCCAGATTCGGTTCGGCCAGGCTGATCTCGGTGATCCGGGCTGCGGCCGCGTGGGCCGTGTCGAAGAGATGAGGCATCAGGGTGTTGGCGTCCCCCGTGCTGAGCCAGAGGCGGCCGTCCTGCGGTTCGGAGACCTCTTTGACGCCCGGCAGCTCGCGCCAGCGGGCCGCGAGGATATCGGCATCGCGATCGAGGGTGAGGTCTATGCGGGTGCTCTCTCCGACCAGTCGTACCAGTTCGGTCTGTGTACCCACGGCGATCATGACGCCCTTGTCCATGATGGCGATGCGATGTGAGAGTTCCTGAGCCTCTTCCATGTAGTGAGTGGTGTACAGGACGGTGACGCCGTTGGCGTTGAGATCCTTCACCCCGTCCAGGATGGACCTGCGGCTCTGGGGGTCGATGCCCACGGTGGGTTCGTCCAGGTAAAGAAAACGTGGTTCGTGCAGCAGGGCCACGCCGATGTTCACCCGGCGCTTCATGCCGCCGGAGTACTTGTCCACGCGGTCCTTCTGACGGTCCGAGAGACCGATCAACTCGAGCACCGCGTCCACCCGCCTGTCGAGCTCCGCGCCCCGCAGCCCGTACATCCGTCCCCAAAACAACAGGTTCTCGCGCCCGCTCAGATCCTCGTAGAGAGCTATGTCCTGGGGCACGACACCGATGAGGGGCTTGACCCGCTCGGGCTCACGGGTGACCGAGAATCCACCCACGGTCGCCTCTCCCCGATCCGGTTTGAGCAGGCAGGAGAGGATGGAGATCGTGGTAGTCTTGCCCGCGCCGTTCGGTCCCAGAAGGCTGAAGATCTCGCCTTCGGCGATGTCGAACGAGACCCCGTCGACCGCGACAGGGCCCTTGGGTGGATCGAATTGCTTGCGAAGCTCCTTGACGACGACAGCGCCCACGCCGTCCTCCCCCGTATGTGTTTGCCCGGCGAGCGCCGGTGATCACGACCGGCTTGAGGCTAGCCGAAGACCTCCTCGCGGCTCGCCATGCCGTCATGGAGCTTGAAGGCCGCATGCAGGGACTTGACCGCCTTGTCCGCCATCGACTTGCGGATGACGCAACTGATCTTGATGGAGCTCGTGGAGATCATCTCGAGGTTGATGCCGTTCTCGGCAAGCACCTCAAACATCTTGGCGGCGATACCCGGGTAGGTCCTCATGCCGGCGCCGACCAACGTCACCTTCGCCACTTCCTCATCGAGATCAAACGAGGAGAAACCGATCTCTTGCTCGATGGTCTCCAGCACCGCCGTCACTTTGGCGAGATCCGACGCGGCCGCTGTGAACGAGATATCCGCCTGACCGCCGGCCGACACGTTCTGGATGATCACGTCGACGTTGACGTTGGCCTTGGCCAGTGCCGAGAAGACACGGGCGGCCAC
>JAFGIH010000166.1 GCA_016929985.1 Thermoleophilia bacterium
CCAATCCTCGAACCAGCGATTATCGCTGGGCCATGGCCGTTGATCTCGATCGTTGCACCGGCTGCTCGGCCTGTGTCGCCGCATGCTACACCGAGAACAACCTTCCGGTCGTCGGCATCCAAGAACATATGAAGGGCCGCGAGATGTCGTGGCTCCGGATTCAGCCCTACGAGCGCGGGGACGGGGCGCTCGCCTTCGTGCCGCTCATGTGCCAGCAATGCGATTACGCACCCTGCGAGACCGTCTGCCCCGTCTATGCGACCTATCACAATCCGGAGGGCCTCAACGCCCAGGTGTACAATCGTTGCGTCGGGACCCGCTACTGCGCCAACAACTGCCCGTACAAGGCGCGGCGTTTCAACTGGTTTGCTTTCGAGCGGGAGAAGCCACTGGATCTCATGCTCAATCCCGACGTTTCCGTGCGGCCGAAGGGCGTGATGGAGAAATGCACCTTCTGCATCCAACGCATTCGCGCCGCCAAAGACGTGGCCCACGATGAGAAGCGGGCCGTGCGCGATGGGGACATCGTTCCGGCTTGCGCCGAGTCGTGCCCCACGCAGGCGATTGTCTTCGGCAACCTGCTGGACCGGGCGTCGCGCGTCTACGCGCTCGCTCACTCTCCGCGAGCCTATCGTGTGTTTGAGGATCTCGGCACCGGGCCGGCGGTCTACTACCTTGGCGAGGACCACGCGCATGAGTCTTAGGGCTTTCTCGGAGAAGCTCGAGGTCGATGTTCTGGCGGCCATGAAGCGACCGCGCGCCGTGTGGTGGATCGCGTTGCTCGCCTCCGCCGGCTGCTTTGCGGTCGGCCTGGGTTGCTGGCTCTATCAGATGCTCGCAGGCATGGGCGTGGCGGGCATCCGGCATCCGGTGGGTTGGGGCGTCTACATCACCGACTTTGTCTTCTGGGTGGGTATCGCTCACTCCGGCACACTGATATCCGCCGTGCTCTTTCTCTTCCGCGCGCAGTTCCGTTCCAGCTTCAACCGCTTTGCTGAAGCGATGACCGTCTTCGCGGTCATGACCGCAGGTCTCTTCCCGCTGATCCATCTCGGGCGCAGCTGGCTCTTCTATTGGCTGCTACCCTATCCCAACCAACGACTCCTGTGGGTCAACTTCCGCTCCCCGCTGCTCTGGGATGTCTTCGCCGTCAGCACTTACTTCACCGTGAGCGCGGTCTTCTTCTACGTCGGGCTCGTGCCTGACTTGGCCCTCGTCCGGCGCTACACATCCGGCATTCGCAATTGGTTCTACCGTGTGCTGTCCCTGGGCTGGACCGGCACCGTCACGCAGTGGGCGCATTACAATCAGCTGTACCTCTTCCTCGCCGCCCTGGCGACACCGCTGGTGATCTCGGTGCACTCGGTTGTCTCGTGGGACTTCGCCATGAGCATCGTTCCCGGCTGGCACACGACCATCTTTGCACCTTACTTCGTCGCGGGTGCCATCTTCTCTGGCACGGCAATGGTGATCACGCTCGCCGTGCCGATGCGCAGGATCCTGCGCCTCGAGTCGTACATCACGGTCGACCACGTCGAGAAGCTGAGCAAGCTGCTCCTCTTCACGTCGTTGATCGTGACCTACGCCTACATCGTGGAGATCGCCCTGGCGTGGTACAGCGGCGACGTGTTCGAAACCCAGCATTTCTCGTACCGGCTCCTCGGCCCCTATGCGCCGCTCTATGCCGTCATGGTCTTCGGCAACTGCATCGCCCCCCTCGCGGTCTTCTGGCGAAAGGCCCGCCGCAATCTGACGTTCCTGTTCGTTCTATCGATTCTGGTCAACATCGGCATGTGGCTCGAGCGCTTCGTGATCATCGTGACCGCGCTCGCCAAGGAGTACGATCCCTATTCCTGGGGCATCTACAAACCGACCTGGGTGGAGGTCGGTATCACGGCCGGCAGCTTCGGGATGTTCTTCATGTTCTTCCTGCTGTTCACGAAGCTGTTGCCGGTGATCTCGATGACCGAGATCAAGGAGAGAGAGAAGCATGGAGAAGACGTGGCAGTTTGAGCGTGAGGAGGAGTTCCTGGCGCGGCTGCAGGAACTCCGCTCCCAGGGCGTCCCGCCCGAGCGCATCGAGGTGGCGCTGCCGTTGCCCGTGCCGGAGGCGGAGAAGCTCCTCGAGATCAAGCCGAGCCCGCTGCGCTTCTTCACCCTCGCCGGAGCTGTGACCGGCGCTGCGGCGGGCCTGGCATTCATCCTCTACACGGTGAAGAGCTGGCCGCTCGTGACGGGCGGCAAGCCGCTGATCTCGATCCCGCCGTTCATCGTCGTGATGTTCGCGTGCACGATCCTGCTCGGGGCACTCGCCTCGCTGTTTGGATTCCTTCACTTGACGCGGATGCCGACGCCGAAAGGGATCCGTGAGCCCCTGGAACACGAGAACTACTTCGTGATCCGCGTGCGGGAGGAGGCCTGATGATCCGCAACACCTATCTGGTCGTCCTCGGTGCGGTGGTAGCCACGTGGGTGCTCGGCTTGTTGGTGCGCGATGCATCGCTGCTGCCCGGTCTGCTCTTCTGGACCGCCGTCGTGCAGGGGGCCATTGCGCTCTGCGCCGGATGCGACATCGCGCATGCGAACTGGCATCGATCCTTCCGGCCGGTGATTCTCGGACTTCATCCGCTGCTGCTCGCCTTTCCCCTCGCTTTCCTGGCCTTTGGCCTCCGGGTCACGGTTTACCCGTGGAGCGACCACCCCACAGCGTGGTTGCAGCCGGGTTTCTTCGTGGCGCGCAACGTCGGCCTCTTGCTTCTTGTCTGGTTGGCCGGAGTCATCTACTCGCGGGCGGCGCTGACCGAGTCACCTCGCCGCGGCGTCCTGGCGGTGGTCTATGTCCTGGCGTTCGTGATCTGCCAGTCCTTGATGGCATTTGACTGGGTGATGTCCTTTGAGTACCCCTGGATCAGCACCCTGCTGGGGGGCTACTTCTTCATCGAGGCGCTCTACCTGGGAGCCGGATTGGCGGCTGTCGTAGCGGCAATCCTTGCGCTTCGGTCTCGTGGCGGTGACCGGAAGCTGCTTGGCGACACCACGACCTTCATGTTCGGGTTCTCGCTCCTCTGGGTGGGGCAGTTCTTCGCCCAGTACCTGGTGATCTGGTACGGCAACATCCCGCACGAGGTGGACTTTCTGTACAAGCGCGTCCTCTTCTCTCCTTTGCGCCAGCTCTCGGTTGCGGTGCTCGTCTGTCTCTTCTTCTTCCCGTTTCTGACGCTGCTGTCTCGTTCGGCCAAGACGATGCCGCCCGTGGCCTTCCTGGTCGCGGCAGTCGTCGCGGCAGGGGTCATTCTCGAGCGGTTGGTGATGCTGCTGCCGGCTGTCGAACTGAGCCCCGTGCTGGTGGTGCTCGAGTTCCTCATCCTCGGGGCAGCCTTCCTGATCCCGTTGCGCCAACAGCTCCGAGCCCAGGCCCCCGCGCGAAGCTAGC
>JAFGIH010000167.1 GCA_016929985.1 Thermoleophilia bacterium
CAGGCCGAGCTGTTCAAGCGGGGGCTCAACACCAACATGAAGGGCGCCGGCGCCCAGTGCTCAGCTATGCTCCGGGGCCACGGGCATCTCGACCAATCGTGCGGAGCCGACGACCGCAACCACCTGGGTGTGGAGTGGGTCACTCCGGAGGGTGACATACTCAAGGTAGGGGCGCCGGGCTCTTGCGGCGAGTGGTTCTCCGGCGACGGGCCGGGCCCGTCCCTGCGGTCGCTGATACAGAGCACCGTACCGCCCAGCACGAGCCCGGGCGTTCTCACCAAGGTGGCGATGAAGCTGTACCACTGGTCGGGCCCCACCAAGTATCCCCTGGAGGGTCATGCCCCGAAGTACACGCTCTCCGAGTACCCCTCCAACATGATGGCCCGCTACTACAGCTTCCCGACCCTCGAGAAGATGTGGAACGCCGAGATCACGCTTGGAGAGGCTGAGATCTGCTTCGAGCTCATGGGGTTCAACGTGGCCATGGTCGCGGCCAACATCACGAACTGCAACGAAGAAGAGATGGCCATGTTCGAGCGCCTCTCCCAAGAGGTCCAAGGCCCCGGGTTCTTCGTGATCATCCAGGGAGACTCGCCCACCGACTTCGCCTACAAGAAGAAGACGCTCGAGCTCATCGTGGCCGAGAACGACGGGCAGTCGCTGAAATCGGTCGAAGACCCCGAGATCGAAGGCATCCTGACCACCCAGTGCACTCGCATCTGCGCTTCGGTGCGCGAGACGTTCCGGCCGGGTGGCTTCTTCAAGTCCATCCCCATCATGGGCCAGAGGGATCTCACCATACGATGGGCTATCGATGCCGGCAAAGCCAAGTTGCCGTTGATCGACAAGGGCCTCATAGCCGATGACGGCGGGGGCTTCTTCGGATGGGGAGTCGAGCAAGGACACCTCGGCAAGACCGAGATCTTCTGCAAATTCAGCCCCTTGAACCCCGAAGCTTCGAAAGCTGTCGACGCCTGGGTGGCGGAGCAATCCGCGAGGGCCCGTGATGAGAAGTATTTCGCACTCACCATGGCCTCGGAGGAAGAAATCAACCAGAAGACCGGGCCGGCGCTCTCCAACTACCACATCTGGTGGAACAAAGTCCTGGATGTGTTGGATCCCAATGGAGTCGTGCCCGACACGTTGGCTCCCTGATCGTATTCCGAACGCATCTCACGTTGCAGATGGGGGCGGGCCCGACCGGGCCCGCCCCCATCCCATCTCCGCATGAAGCCGCGTCCTGTGACGCCGCGTCCCTGTGCTGTTCGACGGGTCCCGGTCAGCCCGCCATCTCGAAATCCGCCCAGGTGCCGCAACGGTTCTTATACTCGAAGTGCCTGTTGTGATCGGCCCAGTTCCAGTAGGGCGCATGCGCGGTCTTGACGTTGGAGATGAAGGGGAGGGTGGGATTCTCCAGGCGAACCGGACTGCCGTCGAAGCCCTTGGTCAACTCCATGCGCATCTCGCCCGTGGGTATGCTGAAGCTCACCGCCCCTTCGCTCTCCTCGACCGTGATGGGTACGTAATGCATGCCCAAGACCCGCTTCATGAGCGCGCCCCCGAGGGCCTGCACCGCCAGCGTGTCCAGTACGGCGCGCTGTTCTGCGGAGGCGCTTTCGCTGATGTAGACGGCGCCCTCTGAGCCCTTCTCGTTTGCCTCCGCATAGGTGGAATAGGGGAGGTCGCCCAAGTAGATGGCGGTGATGCCCGCGAGATCAACGCCGCCGGCCTGGCCCTCAGTGATGCGGAAGACCATGAAGTACCGGCATCCACCCTCCTTGTCCCTACCGAAGTAGTAAGGGCAGTGGCCCTCAGACGCGCATGTCTCGTGGTAGATGCCTTTGACCTTCCAACCCGGATCGAGTGTCGCCATGATGCGCCTCCTTCTCGCTAGCTCTCGACTGTCGCAACTCCTCCGAAGGCCTCCAGTACCTCGTCTACGCGTGTGACCCAGCCGAAGATGTTCTCCACGTTCCACAGAGCCGCCTCCACGGTGACGGCAGGGCAGTGCGTGAACACCGCGTCGGCCACCAGGATGGGCCAGTAGTCGTGGGAGAAGGCGTCCATGAGGGTGGCCGACACGCACACGTTGGTCGCCCCGCCTAAGAACAGGCAGTATCTGATGCCCAGCGTCTTCAGCACGAAGTCGAGGTCGGTGCCGGCGAAGCCGCTGTAGCGCTGCTTGCGGATGACCGGTTCGCCCGGAAGCGGCGCCAACTCGTCGACGATCTGCACTCCCCAAGTGCCCTCGACGATGGATTGCTCAGTGAATTCGGGGTGTCTGCGCAGCAGCACCATCCCGATCTCTTTGTGGTAGTTGGGAGAATCGAGGCCGCCGGCGTTGGTGAGGCTGGGCTTGAAGCTCATCGTCACGTAGACGACCTTGGCGCCGGCGGTCCGCGCCGCCTCGATGATCTTACGGCAGGGTTCGATGTTGTCGCGGGCGGCCTGGGTGGGCCAGCCGGCCAGGTCGAACATGCCGCCTTCGCGCACGAAGGCGTTCTGCATGTCGATGCAGACCACGGCGGTCTTGGCCAGGTCGATGTCCAGGGCCTGGGGTTTCGCCTGCAGGGTGACCGGGCGGGCGGCCGGGCGTGTAGCTGTCATGGCAGCCCTCCTTCAGGCCGGGATCACCGGGAGGATGATGTGTGACGGATGTACGGCGTCGTGATGGTAGGTGTCGGTGCCGACCTTGATGCCGTAGTAGTGGCCGCCGAAATCCAAGGGCGGGGAGTCGCCGCAGGCTATATCGAGGCGGATGCGGTGGCCCTTCTTGAACACGTTGCTGGTGGGCCAGACCTCGATCTCGTACTTGTAGATCTTGCCCGGCTCGATCATCTGGGGCTTGTCGTGCTGGTAGTAGGGCCGGTCGGGTCTGGAGAGCTCCTCGCTCTTGGTGCAGGCATG
>JAFGIH010000168.1 GCA_016929985.1 Thermoleophilia bacterium
TGTCCGATCAGGCCGTTCAGGATGGCCCAGCCATCCCAGTCCTCCTCTGCCATGCCGTCCTCGATACTGATGATGGGGTAGCGGTCGCAAAGGTCGGCATAGTAGGCGGCCATGTCGGCGGAGCTGAGGGCGCGGTTCTCGCTGGCGAGCTCGTACAGCCCGGTCTCGGTGTTATAGAAGGAAGACGCGGCTGGATCGAGCCCTATGAAGATATCCCGGCCCGGCGCATATCCTGCCTTCTCTATGGCTTCAACGATGACCTTGATAGCGTCCTCGTTGCTGTCGAGGTCGGGGGCGAAACCGCCCTCGTCGCCTACAGCCGTGCGGAGGCCCCGGCCGTCCAGGACCTTCTTCAGAGCCTGATAGGTCTCCGCGCCCATCTGGAGAGCCTGGGAGTAGCTCTCCGCACCGGCGGGCAGCACCATGAACTCCTGAAGATCCACGTTGTTGGGAGCGTGTTTGCCGCCGTTCAGGATGTTCATCTGCGGAACGGGCAGTATGTGAGCGTTGACTCCGCCGATGTACTGATAAAGGGGTAGCCCCAGGTACTCCGCCGCGGCGCGAGCTACGGCCACAGAGGTGGCGACTATCGCGTTTGCGCCCAACTTGGTCTTGTTCGGTGTGCCGTCAAGGTCGATCATGATCTGGTCGATCTCGCGCTGGCGACTGGCGTCCATGCCTTCGAGCTCATCGGCGATCTCGCCGCGCACGTTCTCGACCGCTCGCATGACACCCTTGCCTCCGAAGGGGCCCTCGCCGTCGCGGAGCTCGCACGCCTCGAAGATCCCGGTGGATGCGCCGCTGGCCGCGGCCGCCACACCTATGGTGCCGTCTTCGAGCACCACCTCCACCTCAACTGTCGGGTTCCCACGGGAATCAAGGATCTGGCGAGCGTGTACCGCATCGATCAGGGTCATGACCATTCTCCTTCTTCGTCGGCCTCATGTGTGTTCACGATAGTCGAATTGACGTCATCTAGTCTACCTACTATCACCTCTGCTACCTCTACCGTTTCAGCGATTTGGGCCCCCTCTTCTTGATCGATCATGTACCGCAGGATCCCGTAGATGAGGAGGTTGACGGCCAGTTCCACCCCGGCGACCAACTGCGAACGGTAGAAAGCAAAGAACTGAGTGAAGAAGATGAGTATGAGCAGAGCCAGCCGGAAGGTCTTGAAGGCTGCCAGGCGGGATTCTCTCAGGCGCAGAAGCCCCACGACGACGACGATGTTCGCCACCCCCGAGGACACCACCTCTCCCCACTCCGCGATCTCGAAGCGGGGCACCTCCATAGCTCGCACGGCGAACCAGAGAGCGGCCAGTCCGGCAAGTGCCAAGACCACCAGGATCGCCAGGAACTGCGCCCTCGGTATCCTTTGGAGCGCCTTCGATTGCCAGAAGGCCACGATGAGGACGATGAGCACCACCACTAGCCAGATGAAGAACCACTGTCCAACCTGTCGCACAGAGATCACGTCGAGCACCAGCCTGACCACGGCCTGGCCTATGAAGAACACCATGACCCCCCATGCGAACCACCGATTGGTACGGATGTGGGCGTAGACCCGAGCCGGAGCCAGGCGCATACGGGCAAGGATGCCGAGATTCCCGCCTGAAGACACCTCCATGTCATGGAGTAGTCCGCTCAGCGCACGCACCAGCGTGTGGTCCTGGTCGCATCGCGCAAGGAGCTCGCGGATCCTCTGCTGGTCGGTGGAAGAGAGCGGCCCGAGCACCCCGCTCTTCATGAGTTCCAGAGCATTGATGAGACGCGTCTCCTCAGAGCTGTGCTTGTCCTTGGTGAGTCCCTTCACGCCGAGGTAGAGCACTATGAAGATCACATAGATGATCGCGATGGTGGGCTCGAAGAAGTAGTTGTTGTCGCTGGTCACGAACTTGCCCAACTCGTCGATGAACACCCCGAAACCGATGCCGCCGATGACCGCTGCCACGGGGGCGCTGAGGGGGCTGAGCGAAGCCAGAAGGATCACTATGCCGACCAGCATGCCAAGACCGCCCCACAGCATATGGGCGATGTGCAGCCCTCCGGGAGCGAACGCGGGGTATCCGGCGATCGCAAGCATGACCCGCACCAGTACGATGGAAGCCACCGCCGAGACGAGGAAGTTCTCGAAAAGCCGGTCGGCGAAGAGGTTTCGGCCATATGCATACCGCCGTATCCGGGTTCGAAAGGTCCGCACGAACTGCTCTCCTTCATCGGTTCATCTCTATCATAGACTGTGAGCACGGCGGGTCGCCCGGGAGACCGGGGCCGCAGGCTGCTCCTGAGTTCTTACGGATGCGGCGTTGGTGCGTGTATCATCGCTGACTCCATGTGTTCCATGTGGACTCGATTGCTTGACACGGGACCTGTAGACATACTGTGGCGGTGGGAGATCTCGTGGTCTCAAAGACTTCTGGGCGGTGGGTACGGCCTCTTGTGGGGCTACTCATCACCGTTGTATGGATCGCGATTGCCGGAGTCGGTGGGCCGTACTTCGGCCGCATCAGCGAAGTGGCGACGAA
>JAFGIH010000169.1 GCA_016929985.1 Thermoleophilia bacterium
AGGTTAGCCGAATCGGCGCAGCTACGCGAGCGCGGCGTATGATTGGCGCGAGTCGCACGAGCGCGTGAGGAGGGTGTCCGATAGAAGGGCTTTCCCTGGTAGCCGAGTGGGTCAGGAGTGATGGCGCCGGCCTGTCGTGAGTGTGGCGCGCGGCTGCCCAAGGGTGCAGGCGATTGGTGCCCGGAGTGCGGCGCGTCTCTCACGGCCGGCGCGAGGTCTTGGGAGTTGGACTCCGGCCCGGCCGGCGGCGGGACGGGGGGCTCCGCAGCAGGTCGCGAGTCCACGCGGGCACGGGGCGCGCGGTCTCGGCCCGGCGGACTGCGTGGTCTTCTCGGGCGCCGGCGGGCTCTGTGGGCCATCGCCGGTGTGGTGATATTGGCTGCTCTCGGCGCCGGTATCTACTGGGCGGTCGCGGCATCCCGGGATGGTGAGGGCGAGGGGGCCTATCTCTACCCCATCATGGTGGGCGGCAAGTGGGGCTACATGGATGCGACAGGCGCCGTGGTCGTCGAGCCGCTGTTTGCCGATGCCGCGGACTTCTCCGACGGCATGGGTGCGGTGCGCAGGGATACCGATAGGTTACTCTGGGGCTACGTGGATCACACGGGCGCGGTGGTCATCGGGACGCAATTCGAGATGGCGACCGACTTCGGCGACGGCCGAGCGGTCGTGGTGCACGACGATACCTGGAGCGTGATCGACAGATCCGGCGCCTTGGTGGCCGAACTGCCTCAGTATGACAACCTGAGCGAGTTCCACGAGGGTATGTCACGTGCCCTGTTCGGCGGGCTGTGGGGCTATATCGACACCGAAGGCCACACCGTCATCGAACCGCAGTTCGAGTATGCGGAGGACTTCTCGGAGGGATTGGCGGCCGTGGGGCTGGGTTCCGTGTGGGGCTACATCGATAAGACGGGCGAGTTCGTCGTTGAGCCGCTCTTCCCCGAGGTGCAGGGTTTTTCCGAAGGATTGGCCGCGGTTCTGCCTACGCGTGAGGTGGGCGCTGAGATGGTCTACATCAACACACGCGGCGAGCTCGCGCTGGATCCGGAGCCGAAGTGGGCCTTCGATTTCAAAGAAGGTCTCGCGGTGGGCATGGTCGCGGAAGATGCGGGCTTCAAATTCGGCTACATCGACAAGACAGGCGCCTGGGCCATAGAGCCACGCTTCAACAACGCCTCCTCGTTCTCGGAGGGCCTGGCGGCCGTCTCGGTGGACGGCGAGTGGGGGTATGTGGACGCCACCGGGACCATGGTGATAGAGCCCCGGCTCTGGGGAGCCTTCGATTTCCGGGGAGGTGTTGCCCGGGTCAGTCATGCTCCGGTGTTGCTCGAGGGCGGCACTGCGTATGAGGGCTACATCGACAGGTCCGGAGAGATCATCTTCGAGTTCGTCCAATCGAATTCCGTGCCGTAGGTGTGTTCCATGCTCTCCGAGTCGAACAGCTCCCTGTCGCGACGCCTGCGAAGAGAGAAGAAGACACTGGAAGTGATGATCCGCATGTACTGTGCGGCGAACCACGGCGCCGCCGGCGCCGGCCCGGACGGTGCCGGCACGGATGCGCTCTGCGACCAGTGCGCGGAGCTGCTCGCGTACTCCGTACAGCGCATCGACAGATGCAGATTCGGCAACGACAAGCCCACCTGCGCCTGGTGCAGCGTCCATTGCTTTCGCACCGACATGCGGGAGCGGGTGCGCGAGGTGATGCGGTATTCGGGGCCGCGCATGGCTTCCCGGCACCCCTGTCTCGCCTTGGCACATCTGCTTGATAGGCGGCGGACACCGGAGGAGGGATAGGGCCGCGAAGAGGCGTCGCGGGCGCGACCCACTCACCGGCCGCGCGCTTGAGCGGCCTCTTGTCTTCGCCTATCATGGAGGGCCTGAGGCCACCAAGTCTGGGAGAGTCTCTCGATGAGAACAGGTATCGCGCGCGTGTTCCTGCCGTCCTTGATGGTCTTCGCACTACTTCTCGTTGCGATGGCGTCGCCTGCAATGGCCGCTGAGGTGCATGTCAGCGGCACCGACGGAAACGACACCATAACCGTCAGTCGCAGCGACGGCGCCTGCAGGTGCGTGGTGAACAGCGATCCTGCCGTGATTCTCGCAGAGGACGACACGCTCAAGGTCTACGGCCTGGGCGGCGACGACGTTCTGGTGGTGGACCTCGCCGGCGGTATCCCTATCCCAACGGACGGTGACATCGACTACTACGGCGACAGCGGAGACGGGTCGGTCACAAGCCTGGGAGATTCGCTCAAGATCACAGACTCCTCCGGTGGAGGCCCTCTCGCCTTGTACTTGGGGCATCACTTCACCAGTGATCATGGGGGAGTCGTCCAGATATCCCTGGGGCTCGTCTCCTATGAGGAGCTGGGGTCTGTGGTTGTGGACATAGAGTCGAGTGAGATGGGGATGATCCTGCCGACTGCGCCGGGAGACGAGGCGGTGCTGGAAGACGACGGGGACACGACAAACGGGGTCTCGCGGCTTCGCAGTATCAACGGAGCCTTTGTGCTCACCACGTTCGTGCATCCGACCAGACAGCTTGATATCTGGACGTTCGACCCGTACGCGGTGAGCATCGGCGCTCTCGAGACGGCCACATTCACGCCCCACTTGGTGCTGGTCGGGCCTCCCACCGGCGACACGCCCACCAGATTCGAACTGACGGGACCTGATGTACTACCCGATTCGGTGAGTCTTGAGGTGTGGTACCAGGGAGTCTTGGATATGAAGGGATTCGATCTCGTCATCGACGGTCTGAGTGGCAATGGCACTGTGGAAAACACTGAAGTGATCGGGCGTCTGTATGTCGGGTCCGGTGGCGCCAGCAGTACCTTCACCGGCGTGATACGTGGCATGAACCGTGTGGAGAAGTTGGGCGGCGGCACGCTGACGTTGACCGGGACCCACTTCACGCGCTTCATGTTGAGGGACGGAACGCTGCTTCTGACAGGCACGGGTTTGGTGTACGGGGAGGTGGCTGTAGATCGTCCGGCCACGTTGGGCGGTTCGGGAGCAATCAGCGACGGCATCATGTCCCGAGGGACCATCAAGCCGGGTGACAGCGGGATCGGGACGCTGGCATGCGGGGGTGATGTGCTGCTCGATGGCGACTCGATTGTGTCCATGGAGATCAACAAGAGCGGAGTCACGTGCACCAGCGACAGGCTGTGCATCGACGGCTCGAGTCACGGGCTGGAATGCGCGGGCACGCTCACGGTGACGGCCTCCGGTGATGCATTGAGAGGCGGTGACGAGTTCGACCTGTTCGATGTCACGCCGCTCACCGGCCCTCCGTTCAGCGGGGCGTTTTCTACCGTCAACCTGCCCGCGCTCGGAGCCGGGCTGGGCTGGGATACGAGTGGGCTCTTGCTCGACGGCACCATCAAAGTGGTGGCCGTCAATGCTTCGCCGGTGTTCACGAGCCCGGCGGACTTCTTCGTCGATGAGAACACCATCTTCGTCGCGCGCGTAGCCGCGGCGGATTTCGAAGGCGACCGCCTAAGCTACAGCATAGCCGGCGGTCCGGACGCCACCTTGTTCGCCATCGGTCCCCGGACCCGCGTGCTCACCTTCCGGACGCCCCCCGACTATGAGGCTCCCGCCGACGCCGGCGGCGACAACACCTACAACCTCACCGTGCAGGTATCCGACGGCTCTGCGGTCACGACTCAGGCCGTGTCCGTACACGTGGTCGACGTGCGCGAGGGGCCGGTCTCGCATTCTCCCGTCATCACCAGTGATGGGGGCCACGATGGTGCGGTCTTCAGCGTACCCGAGAACACCACTGCCGTGGCCACTGTAGAGGCCATCGATCCCGATCCGGGCGCCGTCCTGACCTTCGACATCATGGGCGGTCCCGACGCGGACCAGTTCCAGATCGACCCGGTGACGGGGGTCCTCACCTTTTCGACAGCCCCCGACCACGAACGGCCCACCGACGTCGGCCACGACAACATCTATCGCATCACGGTGCGGGTCTCCGACGGCGCGAACGCCGATACCCAGGTGCTCACCATCACCGTGACCAACGTGGTCGAGCAGACCACGCTGCCCGCGACCGATCGCTGGAACGACATCACCGACGAAGAATGGGTGGACACCTACGGCGTGACCGCGGCCGAGGTCGACCGCGTGGCCGACGGCGGCGCCGACGGCGGCTTCCACCCGGGCGCCATCGTCACCCGGGGCCAGTTCGGCAAGATGGTGGTTGACGGCTTCGGCATCGCCAAGGCGAGTGCCGGCCCGCCGAGCTTCTCCGATGTCCCGACGAGTCATGCGTTCTTTGCCTGGATTCAGGGCGGGGCGGATGCCGGGGTCTTGAGCGGCCTTCTCGACGGCTTCTTCGCCCCCGGCAGATCCATCACCCGCCAGCAGGCGGCGAGCGTGCTCGGGCGGTGGGTGGCGGCTCAGGAACTGGCCACCGCGGGCGCCATCCAGTGTGCGCAGGGCGCCTATCCGACGCTGGAGGCCTGGTTTGCGGCCGAAGGCGTCGCCCTCCTTGCGGCGTTCGCCGATGGTGGAGACTTGGCCGCAGTGCACGCTCCCTACGTGGCCTACCTGGTGCACAAGGGCGTGATGCAGGGAGCCTCAGTGGGAGGTAGCCTCTACCTGCTGCCGCGCGGCAGTCTGACGCGTGCTCAGGCCGCGGTCACGATCGTGAGGACGGGCGTCTAGCGCCCGCCGTGATTGGGGGCCGCCCGAAGGGCGGCGGGGCGTGAGCTTCCCCGGCTATCCGTAAAGCCCGCGGCGGTGTTGGCCGATAATCCTTTCTGGCTGCCCGATCTTGGGCGGCGACCAGCCGACAGTTCCTGCCGGCCGGCTTGTTCTCCGAGGGGAGAGAGTGGCTTTGTTGTGCCCGTGGTTCTCTGTGGTAGAAAGACGTGCCCACCTGTGACCGGAGCGCATCGCGGACCGGATGGCTCAGCGATCGCGCGGCCGGCGCGCAGGCTGGTCGTCTCGAAGGATTCTCCTCTGCATGCCTCGCTATCTCCACGAAACCGATTGCGCGCCGAACGTGCTTCAGCGTGCATCGACTCGTTTGCGTAATCAGCTGATTTCTGGGAAAGGCATGAGATGACTGTTCAGAAGAGAATCACGGTGGGATATGTCTGGTTGGTGGTGTTGGTGGTCGCTCTGGCCGGTGTGGGCGTCGGCTTGGCTGTGTGGCTCCAAGTGTGGCAGGACGACTACAGCACGTCGGTGGCGGATGCCGGCGCTGCCAGCGAGATCCACGTGAAGGTGGTTGACATGGCGGCCTACGGGCTGGCCGCCTCGAGTCTTGATGTAGGCTCGATGGAGACTCTCACGGGGCTTGAGGCTGCCTTAGAGGGCAATCTCGTCGCGATAGCGCAGTACCTGGACTCGGTGGAACTGAACTCCGCGGGCGAGGAAGTCGCTACGATCGCCAACATGCGGAGTCTGACCGACCAGTACGGTCTGGTCATACAAGACGTCCTCGGCCTGGCTGCGACGGATCCTGTGCAGGCGCGGGCAAAGCTGGACGATAACAGGGCTTTGAATACCCAACTCCAGGAATCCGCTGTCGAATTCAAACAGACGAAGGCGGCGGAGCAGGCGACGTTGCTGGAGAAACTCAAGGGCACATCGACCGACATGATGATCGCCATGATCGTTCTCGCGGTCATGGCCGTGATCGCAGGCGTGGTTGCCGCCGTGACTGTGTCTCGGATGATCGGCACGCAGTTGCGGGAAGCGTTCGGCAAGATCAGCACTTCCGCTGCCGAACTCATGGCCGTTGCATCTCAGGTTGCGGCGAGCGCATCACAGACGGCGGTAGCGACCAACGAGACGACTGCCACCGTGGAGGAGGTCAAGCAGACGGCTCAGCTTGCACACGAAAAGGCCTCTCTGGTGAGCGACACCTCACAGAGTCTGGCCACCGTGGCCCAAGAGGGACGGACCAACGTGGAAGAGACCATCAACGGCTTCGGACGCATCCAGAACCAGATGACCGTGGTGGCCGACGCCATCAACCGTCTGGGCGAGCAGACCCACGCCGTGGGCGACATCATCACCACCGTCAACGACCTGGCCGAGCAGTCCAACCTGCTCTCGGTGAACGCCTCCATCGAGGCGGCCAAGGCCGGAGAGCAGGGCAAGGGCTTCACCGTGGTGGCGCAGGAGGTCAAGAGCATGGCTGAGCAGTCCAAACAGGCGGTGGCTCAGGTGCGCACCATCCTTGGCGAGATCCAGAAGGCCACCAGCCTGGCTGTTCAGGCCGCCGAACAGGGCCGTGAGGCCATCGAGGCCGGCAGGCACCAGATCCAGGAATCGGGAGAGGGCATCATGGCATTGGCCGAACACGCGGGCGAAGCCGCCCAGTCGGCGGCACAGATCTCAGCGTCCAGCCGCCAGCAACTGGCCGGTATGGAACAGATCAGCCAGGCCATCGAGAGCATCAACCAGGCCGGCACCCAGTCGGCGGCCGGGACGCGCCAGGTGGAGCAGGAGGTCAAGAGCCTGCAGGAGCTGGCCGTCGCTCTCAAGCGCATGGTCGAGTCTGTGGAGACGGCCTAGGCCGGTCTTCTTCGGGCTGTGGCCCCGGCGCGTCGTGCGCCGGGGCCACAGCCTCCACCGCACTCTCGCGGCAGGTAAACAAAAGCGAGCAAACAGCCGATGCTATCCCATGAGTACGCAAGTAGGTTTGCAGCAGGAGAAGAAGGCTGTGTTGTACGAGTGGTCCGCGACCTCCCCATACGTGATAGTGCATGGGCTGGCCGCTTTCGTTTGTGTGGTGCTCGCCTTCGTGGGGTGGCGTCGCCGGGCTATGCCCGGGGGGTGGCAGTTCGCCGCCTTGATGGCCGCCGGCGCGTTGTGGGCCGCTTTCTACGCCGTCGAGGTGGCTGCGCCCACTCTCGACGAGAAGCTGGTGTGGGCCAAGCTGCAGTACCTGGGCATCCTCCCCATGCCTATCATGTGGTACCTCTTCGCCCGCGCGCACACGGGGGCTACGCGGAAGTTCAACCCCAAGTACGGCGCCCTGGTTGGCGTCTTCTCGCTGGTCACCTTGGCGCTTGTCTTCACCAACCAGTCGCACGGACTGATCTGGAGCCGGACCGAGCTCAGTACGATCGAGTCCACATCCATACTGTCGCTGGGGCACGGCACCTGGTTCTGGTTGTACGCGACCTACTGGCTCATCCTGGTGCTGTTCGGCAGCCTGTTCTTGTTGAGCGCGGCCTATCGCCATCCGCAGATCTACCGTCATCAGGGCGTGCTGCTGACCATCGCCGCCATTGTGCCCTGGGTGGGCAACGTGCTCTCCATCTTCTGGATCACGCCCGACCACGGCATAGATCTCAACCCCCTTGCCCTCGCCGTGGCGGGAGTGGCCTTGGCGTTCAGCATGTGGAGCTTCCGTCTGCCCACTCTCGTGCCTGCTCTGCTCCCCGTAGCCCGCAACCAGGTGCTCGAGACCATGAAAGACGGCGTCTTGGTGTTGGGCGGCGACGGCAAGGTGGTGTATGCCAACCCGGCCGCCGCGACCATGCTGGGCGAGCGGGCCGCGGAGATGATCGGCAGACCCGCGTCGGAGGTGCTGGGCGATGTCACCGCCGACAGACCCGAGAGTGAAGACGGCCTCGCCTCGCAGTTCGAGATGCACAGAGGCGAGGGGGATTCGGAGCATAGGTATCACGTGGTGAGCTCTCCCCTCGGATTAGGCGGTGGCATAGGCGCCGGCAGGCTGCTGGTGGTGCGTGACATAACCGAGCGCTACGAGGCCCAGCGGGCCCTCAAAGAGCGCGACGACCAGCTCCGCCAGGCACAGAAGATGGAGGCCGTGGGCCAACTGGCAGGCGGCATAGCCCACGACTTCAACAACCTGCTCACGGCCATCATCGGCTATTCTGAACTAGTGCTTGGTTCCGACGTCACCGACGCCGACTTGTGGCGCAAAGACGTGGGCGAGATACGGTCGGCCGCCGACCAGGCGAGCAACCTCACGCGCCAGATACTGGCCTTCTCGCGCCGCCAGGCCCTACGTCCCGAGGTGCTCTCGCTCAACGACACCGTGAAGGGCACAGAGGGGATCCTGAGGCGCACGCTGGGCGAGCGCGTGGAGCTCTTCACCCTGCTGCAGCCCGAGCTGGGGTTGGTGGAGGTGGACGGCTCCCAGTTCGATCAGGTGCTCATGAACCTGGCGGTGAACGCTCGTGACGCCATGCCCGACGGGGGGAGGCTCATCATAGAGACGGCCAACGTGGAGCTGGACTACCAGACCTGCCGGCAACTCGAGGGGGCCGAACCGGGTCTGCACGTCATGCTGGCAGTCTCGGACAACGGAACGGGCATGGACGAGGAGACAAGGGAGCATGCCTTCGAGCCGTTCTTCACCACCAAAGAGCCGGGACGGGGCACGGGGCTGGGGCTCTCCACCGTCTACGGCATCGTGAAGCAGAGTGGCGGCAGTCTGGCCGTCTACAGCGAGCCGGGCAAGGGTACGACGTTCAAGATCTATCTGCCTCGGGTGCACCGGCCCCTGACGAGGCACGCGGCCCCCGCGCTCATGCCCGTGCTCGTGACCACGCACACCGGACATGAGGCCGTCCTCTTGGTGGAAGACGAGGCGGCGGTGCGGGTGCTGGCCAAGCGGGCCCTAGAAGAATTCGGTTACAAGGTGGAGGCCGCCGCCAACGGCGATGATGCCATGGAGCTGCTGGAAGACCGCGGCCGCGCCTTCGATCTGCTACTCACCGACGTGATTTTGCCGGGGAGCATGCAGGGCAACGAGCTGGCCCAAGCCGCCTGTGAGCTGTGCCCCGATCTGCGGGTGCTCTACATGTCGGGGTATGCGCGTGACAGCTTCGCTCACGCCGGCGAGCTTGACGAAGAAGTGGACTACCTGCCGAAACCCTTCACTCCCGAAGAGCTGGGCCGGCGGGTGCGCGAGATGCTCGACCGCAACGCGGTGGCCGTCTGACCAGCGGGACGCCGCGATCCCTGGGTGCACAGATGGCGCTGGTCTTCCGCCGGCTTACCAGCTGACCATCAATGGGGCGTTCTTCTGGGG
>JAFGIH010000170.1 GCA_016929985.1 Thermoleophilia bacterium
CGTCGTCCATCGCCTCGGGTGGTATCGCAGCGATGACGATCTCAACGCTACCGTTCTCGTCCAGGTAGTTGGTGCCGCCCTCGAATGACCAGTAAACGGTGCCTCCCGGCGGGTCGGTGAACGTGCCGCCAAGGCTCAACGACCCGGAGAGGTTCTGACCCCTGACGCCGGTCGCCGTCCCGACGGCGCCGTGCGGGCTGCCGTCGTAGGGACCCGTCCAGCCCTCCACGATGACCGTGGCATCCGCCTGATCGATCTGGATGGTCGCGGTCGCCGTGCCCGTATAGAGGGGGTCGTCGACCGTGAAGGTGTGTACATACGTGCCCACGTCGATGGGGAAGACGTTGGGAGGACTGGAGGTGAAGCGCAGATCGAGGCCGGCCGGATTCGTGACCACCGTCGGTAGATGGATTGCTCCGTCATAGGGTCCGGTCCAGCCGGTCGCCGTGACTGTGGCCACAGCCATGACGGTGAGAGTGCCCTCCACGTAAACGAACGAGTAGTCTTCGTCGGCGCCACCGGACACGACGATGGGATACGTGCCCGGGGCGCTGTGTGCGACGCCGCACGTCGCAGTCGGCGCGGTAGTCAATCCCCCCTCATCCTCGCCCAGGACGAAGCCGCCGTACCTCACGGTGTAGCTGGGCTCCGCGGCGCCGGCCGTCATGACCTTGTTGTCGGCCGTCACTGTGAGTGAGCCCTTGGCGACCGTGAGCTGAGCGGGGCTGGAGTATGTTGTGCCCTCCGAGTTGGTGCACTTCGCCCGATACCACCGGCCGCTGATGGAGGCGGACGGAGTGGTTACCGTGAGGCTGCTATCGACGGCGCCCGACACGTCGGTCCACGGGCCACCCGACGAATCCGCCCACTGCCACTGCACCGCGGGAACCGGCCAACCGATGGCCGTCATGGTGAGCGTCGCCGACTCACCGTAGGTTATTGAAGCGGCCGCCGGGTGCTGGGTGATGATGGGAGCCGCGAAGGAATCCCACACTTCGTAGACCTGGCCCGAGGTATACCCCGAGCCCGCTCCCGTCCCGTACAGCGGATTGGCGTCAGCCACGTCGACGATGCTGTCATCGTCCAAGACATCCAGGCGGACGGTGCCGTTGCCGGTGCCGCGGTTCACCACCACCGTGTACGAGGAGCCGCTCCCGGACACGCTTGTGATCGACGCACCGGCGACCGCCCCGGTCGTGAAGAGCGCGAAGTCAGAGGCATCGACACCGTTCACAGGCTCGCTGAAGGTGACGGTGTAGCTCACGTTGGCAGCATCCGTCGGATTCGCGCCGGCCCGGTTGACAGAAGACACAAGGGGTGGGGTCAGGTCCGTACCGATGATCTCGAACATGAAGTCCGCTGCGTGCCCCATGGGCCACCACGAGGAAAGGGTCGGGCTCCTCACCATGGCCTGGCCACCACCGAAGAGATCGTCCTCCGCGTTGTACCGCCACCGCACTCCACCTTCGAATGAATTCACCGCCACCGCCAGGCTGTGGCCGGGTTCGAGAAGAACCGGGTCGGTGAAATCGAAGTAGTACCAAGCTCCTTGGGGATCGATCGTTATCTGCGATCGCGCGATGCCGCAGCCGTAGGTCAGGTTGTAGCCTCCGGGCAGAGAAGCACTGTAGTCGTGGATGCCGACATTCACACCGTAGACCGACGAATCCGTGGCATCTCTGGAAAGCTTGACCCCCAGCCGGGTCACTCGGTATTGCTGGGAGACACCGAAGGTCTGGCAAGGCTGCGCATACTCAGAACTCCCTATCCAGTTTATGAGCACGTCACGCTCGCTGTTGTCGCCGGTGGTGAGAGAGGCGATCGTGCCGGCGAAGGCCGGAGCGGTCGAGGTCAGCGCCATCGCCGCCATCGCGATCACGAGCAGAGCAGCGTAGACCACCCTTCGGCGCCCCGATGAAGATGGGCTGGTCTGCAGATCAGGCGTGGCTTGGCTCGCACCTCTTTTGCGCACGGAAGACTCCTGTCGCTACGGAACATGGGGACTCCCACTATAGACCGCGGCCACGCCCCAAGCCAAAGCATGCGGACATGACCGTGATCGCCAACACCGCCGCAAACCAGACGACGACCAAGACGGCGAGGGCGAGCGCCGCGGAAGCGGGCGCTGCCGCAACAGAAAGAGGCCGTGATCAATCTCTGTGGCGCCGTCTTCTTCAGCGTCTTGGTGGGCGTGCTGATGCCGCTCATAGACTCCTTCGAGTGGGAGGCCGTCCTCCTGGTGCTGGTGGGGTTCATCCTCGTGGTCTGGGTCGGCCGGGCGATCGTCGGTTTACGGACGAAGGCGCTCGACGAGCGCGACATGGCCATCCGCTACAAGACGGCCATCGCCGCCATGCACGGGTTCGGCGCCGTGGTCATGGTGAGCGCGGTGGTGCTCGTCTTCCTGAACCGCGTAGACCTACTGGTGCCCGCGTCGCACGTCGCGTTGCTCGCCTTCGTCGGTTGGATAGTCATGTACGTGGTCTGGTCGGTGACCGTGCTGGTGCTCTACCGAAAGGCGGTGTGACACGGACGCCAAGGAAGCACAACTGACCAACCTCATTCGCAGACACCGCTTCGACTGCGACGAGATGACGCAGGAAGAACTCGCCCAGCGCGTCGGCGTGACTCGCCAGACCATCATCGCGCTGGAGGCCCGGCGGTACGTGCCCTCGCTGGTCTTGGCTATGCGCATCGCCCGCGTGTTCGGTAAGCGCGTGGAAGAGGTCTTCGTTCTGGAAGAGCAGTAGCGGGCAGGACGGCCCCCACGGCCGCCCGCCGCCACCGCTCACGCCACGCTGCACACCCTGCCCGCGCTCACGACCCCGCAAAGCTCACTTTGCCCGCCCTCACGATCATGGCCGCCGCCTGGGCCCGGGTGAGGTTGCCGAGCGGCAGGAGGTAGGAGGCGCCTCCGAGCGCGGAGCCTTGCATCACACCCGCGTGCACCAGGTAGGCGGTGTAGGGGGCGTGCACCGTAGCGAGGGCCTCGGCATCGGCAAAGGGAGCGAGCACGGCGCCGCCCTCGGCTGCGAACCAGGCTTCCAGACTGGGATAGGTACTTTGTGTACCTTTGATAGAGCCCGTGGCGGCCAGTTCGCGCGCCACCAGGTGGCGCCCCAGGATGGTGGCCGCCTGCTGGCGGGTGATGGAGCCGGCCGGGGCGAAGGCGCCGCTCTCAAGACCGCTCAGCACCCCGGCGTCAGCCCCGCCCTCTATCCAGGCGAAGAACACGTGGCTCAGGGGAACGTCTGAGAAGGTCGCCGGGCCGGTGGTCGCCCGAGCGATCTCGAAGCCGTCCACGACCATCTTGGCGAACTGGCCGCGGGTGATGATGGCGGTGGGCCGGAAGTTGCCGTCGGAGCCGCCGTCGGCCACCCGATCGACCTCAGCCGCGCTCACCCCGTAGGTGTCCGGCCACTCCGCATCGGTGATGTCGTTCCAGCGGTTCGTCACTGGAGGCGGGGTCTGCTCGACCACGTCGGTCACAGTGATGGTGAGCACCTGGGTGTCGGCGTTGGCTCCATCGGAGACCCGCACGGTGATCCGGCAGACGTTGTCGCGACCCACGTCGCTTGGACGCTCGTAGTCGGGGGGTGTGATGAAGGAGAGCGCTCCGCTCTGCGGGTCGATGTGGAACTTGTCTGCGTCCGGACCGCCCATGATGCTGAAGGTCAGTGCCGCTCCGACGTCGGGGTCGGTGGCCTGCACGGTGGTGACCGCGGTGGTGTTCTCAGGGATGTTGAAGGCCGCCGTATCGAGGCCTCCGTCGCTGGTGATGACCGGCGAGTGCGAGGGTGGGACCTCCGCGAGGTCGGTCACGTGCACGACCAGGGCTTGGGTCGCGGTGGCGACGCCGTCGGACACGCGGACGATGAGGTCGTAGATGTTGTTCTTGCCGGCGTCGGCCGGGCGTTCATAGTCGGGGGCCGCAAGAAAGCGGAGACTCTGAGTCCGCGGATCGATACCGAACAGAGAGGCATCCACGCCGCCCGCGATGCTGAAGAGGAGGTCGTCGCCGTCGGGGTCGAGCGCCGCGAGACGGGTCACGAAGGTGTTGTTCTCAACAACGAAGAACTCCGCTGCGCTGGTGAAGGCCGGCGGGTCGTTCACGTTGGTCACGGCGAGGGTGTGCGTGTCGGAGTCGGTCGCGGGGAGGTTCTCGTCGTCGTGGCCGGTGACGGTGACTGTGTTGGTCACGGTCCCTACGCCGAGCGGCCCCGTGGTGTAGGTGAAGGTGAAAGTCGCACCCGGAGCCAGCACGATGTCACCTGTGTGGCCCTGGGAGATCCAAGCCGCCTGGGCGGTTGCCGTGAGGTCACCCAGCACGTCGTCGACCACGCTTGTGACGATCACCGGATCGCTGGAGGCCAGGCTGGTGTTGGTGATGGCGAAGGTGTAGGTGGCCGTCTGGCCCTCGGGCACGCTCGCGGGCCCCGATTTGTCCACCGTGATGGTCGGATCGCTGGTCTCGACCACCGCGAGCCAGCCCCCTTGGCGGCTCAGATTGCTCGTGTCCCACCCCAGGCCAGGCGACAAAGCCGGGAGGCTGGTCGTGTACAAGGCTCCGATGAACCAAAACCCGGTGGGGTTGCACATGACGAACACGTCACCACTCTCCAGCGGGTC
>JAFGIH010000171.1 GCA_016929985.1 Thermoleophilia bacterium
AGGAGCGCATCGCCCGAGATCAAGACCCGGTCGCGTCTCCGGAAGAACGCCACATGCCCAGGGGTGTGGCCCCGCGTGGGCACCACCTCCCAGTCCGGCAGACCGGGAGGCGCCGCGCCTGGATCGAAGGCATGCACCACCCCTGCCAGGCTCGCCTCGGACGTGATCGCCTCGGCCCGCTTAGTCCCCAGGAGGCGCAGCATCGGCAGGATGACCCACCGGTCGAGCGGGTGGGCGTACCGCCGGTAGGCAGTCATGTCGCCCAGGCACATGGGCAGCTCGTCGGGATGCACCCACACCCGCACACCCCACGTCTGCGCGAGCTCGCGCGCCGCGCCGGAATGATCGGGGTGGTCGTGGGTGAGCAGTATCGCAGCAGGCGACGAGCCGGCCCCAAACAAGCTTTCTGCCGCGGTGCGGATGGCAGGACCGGAGTTGCGCGAACCCGCATCGATCAAGGTCCACGACGTTCCCGAGCCCACGAAGTACACGTTCGCCCGCAGGACGCCCGTGCCCACGGTGAGGTAGTGCACTCCCGAGACCAATCGTGCGACCATGCCGTGGCCTCCCATCTCCAGCTCTCGGCCTACTGCCGCCCCCCTGCGTGCGACGCGAGAAACTCCAGCGTCTTCGCGAAAACCACCTTCTTGTCGTTGTCCATGGTGGCTACGTGATACGAATTATGAAGCTTTACTAGAGCCTTATGCTTGGAGGAGATCTTCTCGTAGATCTCGTGTTGATTCGCCGGCGGGACTACGTGATCGACGGCGGAGGAGAAAACCAGAGCCGGACAGTGGACCAGCGAGAGATCGCGGCGCACGGCGGCAAGGATAAGGGCGAACTGCCTGGCGGCCCGCATGGGCACCCGGTCGTAGGCCCGCTCGTCCACACCCTCGAGCCGCGCGTCGTTGCCGACCGCCTTGGCCCAGCGCGGGAAGCCGAGCCTGCCGAAAGCGCGCATGAGCAGCTCTTGGGGGTGCCGTACCGCCGCGTTCACGGTAACGACCCCCGCCACCTCGGGGTGGTGCTGAGCCATCCAGAGGGCCAGAGTGCCACCCATGGAGAGTCCGGAGACGAGAACGGTGTCGGTACGCTTGCGCAGCCACTCGTAGGTCCGCTCGACATCCTCCGTCCACTCCGTCCACGTGACCTTTTCGAGCTGCTCCGGGGTGCGGCCGTGGCCCGCCAGCAACGGCAGAGCGACGGTGTAGCCCGCGTCAGTGAGTTGCAGGCCCAGTTCGTGCATCGAGTGGGGCGAGCCGGTGAAGCCATGGCTTACCAACACCCCCACGCGAGCGTTGTCCCCCACTCCCTCTTTGTAGAGAGGCTCGTTCCATTCCATGTGTCGATCTCTCCAGTCCCGGCGCTGCCGGGCTTGCTCGACATGTGCCTGCTGCCCTATTGTACGGACTATGGCGGACAGAACCACAGCTGTGTTGGACACAGCGGCGCTGCGCACAGCGGTAATGGCGCTCGATCAGGGGACCACAAGCTCCCGAGCGATGGTCTTCGGCCACGACGGGGCCATCCTCGGAAGCGCGCAGGAGCCCTTTCCGCAGCATTACCCCGAACCCGGATGGGTGGAACACGACCCAGAGGATATCTGGAACACCCAGCTTCGCTGCGCCCGGGCTGCGCTCTGTGAGGCCGGCCTCGGGCCGCAGGATCTCGCTGCCCTAGGCGTGACCAACCAACGGGAGACCGTGCTGTTGTGGGATGCGGAAACGGGAGCGTCCCTGGGTAACGCCATCGTCTGGCAGTGCCGCCGGACGGCCGGCCGCTGCGAACAGCTGAAGCAGGCCGGGTATGAGCCCACCATCCAGTCGCGGACGGGCCTGCGCCTCGACCCCTATTTCAGCGCCACCAAACTGGAGTGGCTGCTCGCCCACCGGGAGGGCGCCGCCGAGCTGCTCGCGCAGGGCCGGCTGCGCGCCGGTACCATCGACAGCTTCCTCATCTGGCGGCTCACGAGTGAGTCGCTCACGGGTGAGTCGCTCACGGGTGAGTCGCTCACCGGCGGCCGCGCGCACGTCACCGACTACAGCAACGCCTCGCGCACCATGCTGCTCGACCTCGAGCGCCTCGACTGGGCCGACGAACTGCTCGACCTCTTCGGAGTGCCCCGCGGGATCCTGCCGCGCCTGTGTCCGTCATCGGGGGTCGTCGCCCATACCGATCCGGAGATCTTCGGGGCGGCCGTGCCCATCGCCGGCATCGCCGGCGACCAGCAGGCCGCCCTCTTCGGCCAGGGAGCGGTGCAGCCCGGCGACTGCAAGAACACCTACGGCACCGGCTGTTTCCTTCTCGCGAACGTGGGGTCGCGGCCGGTCCGGCCCGAACACGGGCTGCTGTCGACGGTGGCGTGGGTGCTTGGCGGCGCGGGCGCAGTGGCGACCGGCGGCGCGGGCGCGGCCGGGACGGCCGCCCAGCCCGCAGGCGCTGCCCGGGGCGCGGGCCCTGCGCCGGCTCAGACCGAGGCCCCAGGCACCGTCACCTATGCCCTGGAAGGGTCGGTCTTCATGGCCGGCGCCGCCGTGCAGTGGTTGCGCGACGGGCTGGGCATCATCGAGGCCTCTGAGGAGATCGGGCCGCTGGCCGCCCAAGCTCCCGACAACGGCGGCGTCTACTTCGTGCCGGCGCTCACCGGCCTGGGCGCGCCCTACTGGGACCCCTACGCCCGCGGTCTGCTCATCGGGCTCACCCGGGGCACGGGGCCCGCGCAGCTGGCCCGGGCCACAGAGGAGGCCATCTGCTATCAGACCCGGGCGGTGCTCGACGCCATGCGGCAGACCTCGGGTGTCGACATCGCCGGTCTGCGGGCCGACGGCGGCGCCTCAGGCGACGACTTTCTGCTGCAATTGCAGGCCGATCTGCTGGGGGTGCCGGTGATCAGGCCGCGGCTCCAGGAGAGCACCGCTCTGGGCGCCGCGGCTCTGGCCGGACTGGCCACGGGCTTCTGGACGCAGTCCGAGATCGCCGCCTTGGCGGGTACCGACCGGGTCTTCACCCCCCGCATGGACGCAGCAGAACGGGAGCGCCTCTACGAGGGTTGGCAGAGAGCGGTCGAGCGATCGCTGGGCTGGGCGCGCTAGGGCGTCGGACTACCAGTCCTTCGAACCACTCATCAGATACTCGTGCATGTCGTTGGCCGCCTGCCGCGCCGCGCCCATGGCCAGGATCACCGTCGCCGAGCCGGTGATGATGTCACCGCCGGCCCACACGCCGGGCATGCTGGTGCGGCCCGAGGCCGAGTGGGGCCTGATGTAGCCGCGGTCGGTCCGCTCCAGATCAGGCGAGCCTGAGAACAGTACCGGGTTAGGACCCGCGCCCACGGCGACAATGACCATGTCGACATCCATGAGGAAGTTCGATCCGGCTTTGGGGATGGGCCTCGGCCGGCCCGTGGCGTCAGGCTCGCCCAGTTGCATCTGAACGCATTCCATTTGCTTCACCCAGCGGCGGTCGTCACCGATGAAGCGGATGGGGTTGGTGAGGTAGCGGAACTTCACGTTCTCCTGTTCGGCGTGCTCGATCTCCTCGGTACGAGCGGGCATCTCGTCGCGGGTGCGGCGGTAGATGATGGTGACCTCGCGGCTGCCCATGCGTACGGCTGTGCGCGCGCAGTCCATGGCCACGTTGCCGCCGCCCAGCACCGCCACCTGGCGGCCTCGCGGCGCCGGGGTGTCGTAGTCGGGGAAGGCGTAGGCCTTCATGAGGTTGATGCGGGTGAGGTACTCGTTGGCCGAGACGATGTTGCACAGGTTCTCACCAGGCAGCTTCATGAACACCGGCAGTCCGGCCCCCGTCCCCACAAACACCGCGTCGTAGCCGGTCGCGAACAGCTCCTCGATGGTGTAGAGCCGCCCCACGATGGAATTCAACTCGATCTTGACCCCCAGCCTGCGCAGATAGTCGATCTCCGACTCCACGATGGCCTTGGGCAGCCGGAACTCCGGGATGCCATAGACCAGCACGCCCCCGGGCTTGTGCAGCGACTCGAAGATAGTCACCGAGTGCCCCTTGGTCACCATGTCGGCGGCCAGCGTGAGACCGGACGGCCCGCTGCCGACCACCGCGATGCGTTTGCCTGTCGATGGCGCCTTCCGGGGGATCGAGACCGAGTCGGTCTCGCGTTCAAAGTCCGCCGCGAAGCGCTCCAAGTTGCCGATAGCCACCGGCTCTTCCTTCTTGCCCAGCGTGCAGGCCTTCTCACACTGGTCGTCCTGGGGACAGACCCGGCCGCAGACGGCGGGCAGCGCGTTCTTCTGCTTGATGAGCCGCGCCGCCTCGACGAACTGCCCGTCTTTGATGAGCTTGATGAAGGCGGGGATGTCCACCTCCACGGGACAACCCGCCACACAGGCCGGCTTCTTGCAGTCCAGACAGCGGCTCGCCTCGATCACCGCCAACTCGCGGTCCAGGCCGTATGAGACCTCGTTGAAGTTGCGGATACGGAGGAGCGCGTCCTGCTCGGGCTTCTTCTGCCGCGAGACCTTGGGCTTGATACGGGCCTGGTCGGCGCGGGACATGCCGTGCCAGCGGCATCCCACCTTGGTGCAGATGGAGAAGTCCACCAGCTTGGACTGGGCGTAGATCACAAGCCGCGCCGAGGGCGAGCCGCACTCCTCACAGAAGCGTTGCGGTTCCACAAGGGACGTTCCGCAATGCGGGCACGAGAGGTCGTCGACCACCTGCCCCTCAGTCAGGTCGATACTGCTCTGCCGCTCGAACACGTCGAACTTGGGGCTCAGGAGCAACTCGCCCTTCTGGCCGTCTTCGGAGACATCCA
>JAFGIH010000172.1 GCA_016929985.1 Thermoleophilia bacterium
CTGGACGCGAGCTGCCGCTCTTCTACGCGACGGCTACGGCTGCGGCGGAGAGCCCGGCACAGACCCCAGGCTCCCCAGGCCAGACCGAGGGCCGGGAAGACGATGGCGGCCACGAGCTTGGAGGGTCGTAGGAAGGCCCCGTAGTCGTAGAAGGCCCACAGCAGAAGAGCGGCGGTGCAGCCAAGGAATGCGCGCTTGAACCACATCCGGCCGGCTACTGCCCGGCTGCGGGCAGCGTCTCCCGGAGGAAGGTCAGCAGGAGGCTCCATACTTCCTCCGCCACGGGACCGTCGAGCAGATCGGTACCGTGATCGTCCCCGGGTAGGATGTACAGATCGCCCGTGTCACCCGAAAGCTGCCGTAGCCTGCGCGCCCCATCTGCGCCGCTGTCGTCCTCCGCGGCGATGAACAACATCGGGATGACCAACCTGGGAACCACCTCAGCGGCGTCCAGACCCCTGAACTCCACGGGCGCCGACAAGGCGATCACCCCGGCCATTTGGAGGCGCGAGATGGTCTGCCACGATTCCGCTGAGATCAAAGAGGCCGTGCCGCCCATTGATGCTCCCACCAGTACCATGTGCCCCACCCCTGCGAGGCTGAAGGCCCCGATCGCCGCGGATACATCCTTGTCGAGGTGTTGGATGTCCTTCTCTCCGTCTGATTCCCCGTAGCCGCGGAAATCGAAGGTCAGCACTCGATACCCTTCTCCGGCGAGTCTGGCCGCGGCCGCGAACCAGCTCGCTTGATCGGCAGGATACATGTGGCAGAGGATGACGCCCGATGACCCGCTGCCGAACAGATGCCCGCGTAGAGTCACGCCGTCCGCGGTGTTGAAGCTCACACTCGTGGAATCGGCCGAGGCGGCAGCCGTCTCGCGGCCTCCGTCGCAGGCGGCGGCGGAGAGCAGGCAGACCAGCGCGAGAACGAGCATGACGCCGACAATGTAGGTCGCGCGGCCTGGGCGGGCCACGCCGCTCGTATGGCTTGTATGGCGCATGATCACCCCCTGACGGTGTGTGTCATTTTCGATGGTACACCGCGCAAACGTGCTCGCCATCTTCCCCTGCGCCTACGGGAGGCTGTAATATGTCGCGGTCGCCCTACGGCCATGGGTGGGGAAGCATGACCATAAGCAACAGACGCGAGGTGCCATCGACATGAGCGCCGACGAAAGCACCGAACGGCTCCGTCGTTTGAGGATGGAAGCGATACAGAGCGGCGGCCCCGAACGGGTCGCAGCCCGGCAGAGGAGAGGCACCGGCACCGCGCGCGAGCGTGTACTGCGGCTGGTGGATGAGGGCACGTTCGTCGAACTCGACGTCTTCGTCGAGGGCGCGGTGACAGGCCACGGTAAGGTGGACGGCCGGGACGTCTACATCTTCTCTCAGGATGGGGAGTTCATTCCCGACTCTCTCGACCAGGCGTTCGCGCGCAAGATGGTCAAAGTCATGGACCTGGCCATGAAGAACGGGGCGCCGTTGGTCGGGCTGTACGACTGCGGCCGCGCCGGCGCAGACGCGGCCCGCGGCCCAGCCTCACTCGGTGGTTATGCCGAGCTGTTCTTTCGGAACGTCATGGCCTCCGGTCTGGTGCCGCAGATCGCGGCCGTCATGGGGTCGTGCGCGGGAGCGGCGGTCTACTCTCCGGCCCTGATGGACGTCATGATCATGGTCAAGGGTGCGAGCCATCTGCACCTGGGCGACCCCGGGTCGATGGCTGATGACGGAGAGACCGGTGTAGCCCTCGAGGAGCTTTCTGGGGCGCGGACGCACACCGAGACGAGTGGCGTAGCGCATCTTGCGGTGGACGATGAGGCCGAGTGTCTGGAGACGATCCGGCGACTGCTCGCCTACCTGCCGCAGAACAACCTCGAAGAGAGCCCCCGGTGGCGGAGCGTCGATCCGCAGACGGGAGCAGGGGAGGAACTCGCTCCACTCGTGGCCTCCGACCCTGGTCAGGTGTACGACATGGCCGGGGTGATCACTCGTGTGATGGACGGAGGCGAGTTCTTCGAGCTGAGCTCCGGCTGGGCGAAGAACCTGGTGGTGGGGTTCGCCCGGTTGGAGGGCCGGGCGGTAGGCGTGGTGGCGAACCAGCCTGCCCACCTCGAGGGCATGCTCGATCCCGACGCAGCAGCGAAGGGCGCGCGCTTCGTCCGCCTCTGCGATGCTTTCAATCTGCCGCTGGTCGTCTTGGTCGACACTCCGGGATTCGCCGGCGGCAAGACGCAGGAGCACGGCGGCGTCATCCGAGCCGCCGGGCAGCTGATGTATGCCCTGTGCGAGGCCACCGTGCCGAAACTGACCGTTGTCATCCACAGGGCTTACGGTGAGGGGTTCGAGGTCATGTGCTCGAAACACATCAGAGCCGATTTCGACTTCGCCTGGCCCACCGCTGAGATCGCGGCCGCGGCCCCGTCGGGGACTCTCGACCGCCAGGATGATTCATCCCCGTACGCGGCCGCTCTGCATGGCCACCTCGACGATATCATCGAGCCGGCGGAGACTCGGGCCCGCCTCATCGCGGCCCTGGAGGCCTGCGCCTCGAAGCGTGAAGGCCGTCCCCCGAAGAAGCACGGGAACATCCCGCTATGAACCCGGTACACATCACCGATCTCGTGCTGCGCGACGCGCACCAGTCGCTGCTCGCCACCCGCATGCGCACCGAGGATATGCTCCCCATCGCCGAGAAGCTGAACCGCGCCGGCTACTGGTCGCTGGAGATGTGGGGCGGGGCCACCTTCGACTCCATGATGCGCTTTCTCAACGAAGATCCCTGGGAGAGGGTGCGCGCCCTCAAGAAGGCGATGCCTGACACCAGACTGCAGATGCTGCTGCGCGGGCAGAACGTGGTGGGCTACCGCAACTATGCCGATGACGTATTGCAGGAGTTCGTGCGGCTGGCCGCCCAGGCGGGCATCGACGTCTTCCGAGTGTTCGACGCCCTCAACGACCCGCGCAACATGGCGGCGGCCATCGCCGCGGTGCGGGAGAACGGCAAGTGGGTGGAGGGCACCATCAGCTACACCAAGAGCCC
>JAFGIH010000173.1 GCA_016929985.1 Thermoleophilia bacterium
GCAAGGCGCGGATACTGCGCTTGGTGACAGACCACTCAATTCACGACTGCGGTAAGGCTTCGGGGATCAGCGGTGCAGCCTGGTGGAAATTCGAGAACGGAGACCCCATCACCGCCTACCGGGCCGAGGCACTGTACGCGGTGCTGCGCAGACTTCAGAACGGCGAAAGCCTTGTTGAAGAAGCTGGTGCCGAGGCAGCCGATGCCCCCACGGAGACGGAGGGCGAGGCGACCAAACGGGCCCGCCACGAAGTAGCCCTGCTGGTTGCAGCCGAGAACCTCATGAACCTCAGCCCCGTGGAGTTGGTGAAGGCCGCGCCGACATGGGACTCGACGATGGTGCGCGAGACGCGCAATATCGCGCGACGCGTCTTACGCCGTCGCATCCTCGATCTCGGCGGCGAGCCGTCGGCGGAGGAGCCACAATGACCGGCGAGACATATGAGAGCCAACGCACTCGTGCGCTCACGCGCCGATCGGCCGATCTTGGGCTCCGCCGTGTCGCCGGAAGGCCGGTGTGGGGCGTCGTCATGGAAAAAGGCGCACAGGATGGAGTCACTACCGTCATCGCCACCGATGATGGTGCCGCGACCAAGCTCACCAGCACCGGAGAAGACGTCCACCTCACCAAAGACGACTGGCCGTCCAGCGCTGCCACAAGACTCATCGGATCGGCGGGCGACTTCTTCTTTGAGTGCTCGCCCGCTTGGGCCTATCCCCTTCCCGGCAACAGCATGGTCAGGTTCTATCTCCTCACCTTCGACGGGGTCATGACTGCCGAGGCTCCGGAGGGAGAGTTGATGTCGGGAGGACACCCCCTGTCCGACCTCTACTGCGCCGGCGACGACGTTTGCTTTCTGATCGAGTTCGTGAACAAGAACCCCGATTGGAGATCGCACAAGCCGGAGATTGGACTGGTCGACGCGCTTGACGAGACACTACCTGGCGACCAAGAGGAGGCAGACGCGCCGGGCGGCGAAACTCCGCCTTCGGAGACCCGGCCTCCCGAAGGCGCCGGGAGCGACCTATTGGTGCGGGCGGCGGCCAACAACGACGTTGATGAAGTGGCCAAGCTGCTTGCCCATGGCTACGATTTCGGCCCCAACGCCAAGGGGATCACGCCGCTAATGGCGGCCTCCCATGCCGGATCGCTGGAGCCCCTGCGCCTTCTGCTCGCGTCGGGAGCTCCGGTGGACATCCCGGACAACCACGGATACACGGCGCTGATGCTAGCCTGCAACGCAGGCCACGACGTCTGTGTGCGCTTGCTGCTTGGCGCGGGCGCCGACATCCAGGCGCGCGATGCCGAGGGCTTCACATCGATCATGTTCGCGGCCAGGAAAGGCCATGAGGGCATAGTGCGGATCCTCATGGAGCGCGGAGCCGATCCGGCCGCGACCACCGAGCGGGGGTTGTCCGCGATCGCGCTGGCAGAACAGAAAGGGCACGCTCAGACGCTGTCGATCCTTCGCGGCGAATGATGATCGCGCCACGCCAAGGAGGAACAGGCATGTACAAGAAGATGGTGGTCCTGTTGGACGGCTCGGAACTGGCCGAGATAGTCTTCGACTACGCTCAAGAGCTGTCCGGCCGCATGAATGTCTGTGTAGAGTTGCTGCATGTGTGCAGCCCGCAGGAAGTCTCCCAGATGCCCATGCGCCGTGCCTACCTGGAACAGAAAGCCGAGCAACTGTACGCGGAGGCCCAAGAGATCAGCGCCAGGTACAGTAGGGAACCCGCAGCGCCCTGCATCGAGACAACAGGTACGGTGGTCGTCGGGTACCCGGCCGAAGAGATCCTCAAGTACGTCGATGAGAACGAGATCGACCTGGTCATGATGTCCACGCACGGAAGCTCCGGAGTGAAGACCTGGGGTCTTGGCGGAGTCGCCAACAAAGTGGTTCATGCCTCAAAGGTCCCGGTATGGCTGGTCCCAGCCGAGCTGCGCGAAGAAGTCGTCTCCGATACTCTCGCCAAACGTGTCATGGTGGTCCCGTTGAGCGGTTCGCCGCAGTCGGCAGCTGCACTCCCCCACGCCGTGGAGATTCTCGCCCAGAGAGGCGCCGAGACCGAGCTGGTATTGCTGCATCTCATGGACGTGTTCTACAGCGTGGCGCAGCGTGACGCTCTGGACCGTTTCGAGGCGAAGCGGGTCGAGATGAAGAGATACCTGGAAGGACTCGCCCAGCCGATCAGAGAGTCCGGCCTCGTGGTGCACACCGAAGTGCTGGTGGGCGATCCCGCGAGGAGCATCATCGAATACCTCAAGGGTCACCCGACCCAGCTGCTGGTCATGGCCGCCCGCGGCAGGACCCGTCTCGACAGGATGGTCTTCGGCAGCCTTGCCGAGAGCGTATTGCACATGGTGAAAGTGACGCCCCTGCTTCTCGTCAGCGGCGAGGAATAGAGCAGCTGCAGGGGGCGGTGCCGCCGCGCTTCGCGGCAGCTCAACCAATCAGGGACGGGTAGGAAGCATCTGCTCCGTACGATCCTTGCCGCTCGTGCCGTAGACAACGATCATGCGGTCGGTTATCCACTCTACCGGCGCTCGATCGTCGGTCCAGTAGTCATCGAGCGGCGGTACGGCCGTCCACTGCGCGGTGAGCAGCTCGGTGAGCGGCAGGATCTCGGCGGGCGCCGCGGCAGCCCTCTGCGCAAGCACCGAAAGGTCCTGCCCCTGAGAGAACCCCAGCACCAGTTGGTTGAACCGCAGGGCCGGCCACTTCATCACCAGCGGGAACTGTGTCGCCAGAGTGCCCGCGATGCCGTGAGATAGACGGTCGTCACCCGGCACGGTGGAGATATTGAGAGCCACGATCCCGCCCGGCTCGAGTCTTTCCCGGCACAGGGCGAAGAAATCGGCCGTTGCAAGATAGAAGGGCACGTAGGGCTGCCGGTAGGCGTCGATGAATATGAGGTCGTACTTCTCCTCCGCCGCTCGTAAGAAAGGCCGGGCATCCGCGGTTATCACGTTGAGCCTGGGATTGTCACCCAGACCGAAGTATCGTGCTGCCACCTCGTTCACGGCGGGGTCGATCTCGACGCCGTCGATGGATACCTCCGGGTAGTAGAGACCGAAGGCCCGGGCGGTCGTCCCCCCCGCGTTCCCGAGTATCGCGACCCGTTCCACAGGCCGGTCGAGAAGAGGAGGTACCGTGAGGAACATGTCCCACTCTCCCCCGGTGAGCACCTCGTCAGGCCTCCAGATCGAGTGCACGGCGTACCCTTCGTTCAGAAAGAGCCGGCGCGCCGTATCCGCACGCTCGACCACCTGGATGAACTGATACCGCGATTCTTCCTCATAGATAAGGTCGTTGGTCGCCTTCACCGCCCCCGGAGGGATGGCGAGAAGACCCCCCAGCACCACCGCCACCCACAACCAGCGCAACCCCAGAAGAAGAGCGGCCCCCGCGGCGATGAGGACCGCCGCCCCTATGAGTGTCCTCTGCGTGCCGAAGAGAGGGATCGTCACCAACGGGGGAAGGAATGTCCCCAACAGGCTGCCGGCCGTGGACAGCGCAAAGATACGTCCGGCCGTAGACCCTGCCCGGTCCATCTCCTGGATGCCGATGCGGATGGCAAAGGGCGTGACCATGCCCAACAGGAGCACGGAGGGCACGAAGAGCACGACACACGCCGCGAACGAGCCCGCTACGGCGCCGGTCGATACCGAATCGATGCCGTTCACGGTGATGTTCAGGAACGGCCGGGCCACAAAGGGGATGATGGCGGTCAGCACAGCCGCCGCCAACACCA
>JAFGIH010000174.1 GCA_016929985.1 Thermoleophilia bacterium
CGCATCATCCACCGAACGGGTTTCGCGGGCCTGCGAGCCAAGGCCCTAGCCCCGCGACTTACAGCAATCGCATAAGGCGCCGCAGCATCTACCCCCACACGGAGTCAAATAAACTTGACACGATGTCAACCTTCTTATACAGTGATGATGTCCACGATGTTTTACATGGGGGAACGAGATGGCTGCATCCGACATGACCTTCCAAGAGAAGACCACCTGGCTGTACGGTGTGGTCTCGGTGGTCACCGGTGTCACCTACTTCGCGATCGTGGGGGCGCGTGCGCGCGGGGTCCCGGCGGCTGAAGTGGACTGGGTCTGGCCGATGGTCTGGACGATGGTCGGCTGTCTCGTGGCGATGATCCTGGGTACTCTCGCGATCTATCTCCTATGGTCGGAGGACCGTGGGCGGGCGGATCAACGCGACCGTGAGATCGAACGCTACGGCAACCACGTGGGACAGATCTTCGCGACGTTTGCCGCGGTGGCGGCCCTTATACTGGCGATGACCGAGGCCAGCCACTTCTGGATCGCAAATGCGATCTTCATCGGTTGCTTCCTGTCCGGATTTCTCGGGTCGTTGGTGAAGATCGTGGTCTACCGGACTGGTTTCGAGCGATGACCAGGCCGACCCGCGTCACCAACTCTATCCGCGCTCTTCGCTTCGCGCACGGAGAGATGACTCAGGCGGAGCTTGCCGAGCGCGTCGGTGTCACTCGGCAGACCATCATCGCCATCGAGCAGGGCAAGTACTCACCCACTCTCGAGATGGCCTTCCAGATCGCGCGGGTGTTCGGGGTCCCGCTCGACGAAGTGTTCCAGTACCCGGATGGGGGAGACCAGCAAGGGGGCAGAAAGTGGTAGCTATCACACGCACGCAGGGCGTTGTCGCCTTCCTCAAGACGGGGTATTGCTCGCAGACCCTCTTCCGCACGATCGACCGGGCATACGGCGCCCCGCTGAACGACGAGGAGAGGGCCAGCGTGCCGCTGGCCGGGGGGATCATGGGCCGGGGCCACCAGTGTGGCATGGTCTGGGGCTCGACGCTTGCGGCAGGAGCGCAGGCGTACCGCCTCTTCGGCTCCGGTCGGAAGGCCCAGGCCAAAGCGATCGCCGCCGCCCAGAGGATCGTGGAGTCCTTCCGCACCCAGAACGGGACCATCGAGTGCCGCGAGATCGCCGGGATCGACCTGCTGTCGGCCTCGACGCTCCAAGCGGCAGGCTACATCCTGAGGGGAGGGCCCCTCCGGTGTTTCCGCATGGCCGCCAGGTATCCGCCGGTGGGATTCGGCGCGATCGAAGCCGCCATGTCGGACGGGGCCTCAGAGGCCGGCATGGCTGTGTGTGACGGCGCCGCCGACGCCTCGGTGGGCTGTGCGGCGCTGTTCGCGACGAAGCTGGGGGCGTCGGATCTGCATACGGTCGTCGCCGCAGGGCTGGCGGGCGGCATCGGCCTGAGTGGGAGCGCCTGCGGGGCGCTGGGCGCCGCAATCTGGCTCGCGGGCCTGAAGAGCTTGGAGAAAGGGGCGGAGAAGGTGCCCTACAAGCCTGAGAGCGGGCAGGCCCTGCTCGAGCGGTTCCTGGAGTGCACCGGTGGCGAGATCAAGTGCTCGAGGATCGTGGGACGTACGTTCGAGGGCATCGCCGACCATGCGGCCTTCGTCAGCGAGGGAGGATGCGCCGAGATCATCGACACGCTGGCGGTGGGCGGCTTGGGCGGTGCAGCATCCGCCAGACCGGCCGCAAGGGGGGAAAAGCGGTGAAGGCCATCGTCCAGGTAGGATACGGAGCGCCGGACGTACTGAAACTCAAAGACGTCGAGAAGCCCGCGCCCGGGGACGGGGAAGTCCTGGTGCGGGTGCACGCCGTGGCCATCAATGCGGGTGACTGCTTCACGATGAAGGGGAAGCCGTTTCCCGTGAGGTTGATGCTGGGGCTGACGAAGCCGAGAAACGGGCGCATCGCCGGGTGGGATCTGGCGGGCCGCGTCGAGGCCGTGGGTCGTGGGGTGACCGCGTTCGCGCCGGGCGATGAGGTGTACGGAGCCGTCGGGTTGAAGGGCGGAGCCTTCGCCGAGTACGCGCGCGTGCCACAGGGGTCCCTGGCCCGGAAGCCGGCCGATCTCACCTTCGAGCGGGCGGCGGGTGTCCCGGTGGCCGGCGTCACGGCTCTGCGTGGTCTCCGTGACGCCGGGAAGCTGCAGCCGGGCCAGAAGGTGCTCATCAACAACGCTTCGGGAGGCGTCGGAACTTTTGCAGTGCAGATAGCGAAGGCGCTCGGAGCGGAGGTGACGGGCGTCTGCAGCACCAGGAACGTAGCCATGGTCCGCTCCCTCGGAGCCGATCACGTCTTCGACTACACCAAGGAGGACTTCACGGAGAGCGGGCTTCACTACGACCTCATCCTCGACAACATCGGCACCCACTCGTTCTCCGACTGCAAGCGCGCGCTTACACCCCAGGGCACGGTCGTGCCTAACACCGGCCACGCGGGCATGGGCTACGTGGTGAAGTCCTACCTGCTGTCGGTGCGCGACCCCCAGGTCGGACGGATGTTCTCCGGGACGCCGCGAACCGAAGACCTGGTGTTCCTCACGGGGCTCATCGAGTCCGGGAGGGTCAAGCCGGTCATCGACCGCACGTACCCCTTTGACGAGATACCGGCCGCCATGGGATACGCGGCCCAGGGGCATGTGAGCGGCAAGGTGGTCGTCAGGGTGAGTCCAGTGGCCGCAGCGGTGCCATCGGAAGCAGCTGGTAGAGTGTATGGACGCCGCGGGGCAGGTCATCGTGAGGATGAGTAGGCTGGTCCTGCCGCGGCTTCGATGCGGAAGGAGGCGCGCATGACCATACTCGATCCCATACCCTTTGCGCTGGACGTCGAGTCGCTCATTGAGAAGTTCCGGATGACTCCGGACTCCGAGAACGCCCCTGCCTTCAGGGAATTCGTCTCGCGAGTGCAGGACGCCGCGAAACCCAAGGCGGTCTACGACGGGGCCTACATCGACGAGAAGGGTGGTGATTTCGTCGTTGTGCAGGGGGTCACGTTCAGGAGCCGGGCTCTGAGGAAGCATCTCACCGAGGCCGAGCGGGTCTTTCCATACGTGGTCACCTGCGGCACCGAGGTCGACTCGGCCAGAGCGCCCGATGACGGCATCTGGCAGAAGGCGTGGCTGCACATGCTCAAGGGGGAGATCGTAAGCGCGGCGGTGGGCAAGCTGGCGAGGCACATAGGAGAGCACCAACGGATCGCCCGTCTTTCCGGCATGAACCCAGGATCCGGCGATGCGGACATGTGGCCTATCGCTCAGCAGAAGGATCTGTTGGCGCTGCTGGGAGATGTGGAGGCGGCCATCGGAGTGAGCCTTACGACGTCCTATATGTTGAGGCCGGAGATGTCCGTGTCGGGGCTGATGTTCCCCACCGAGTTCGATTTCCAGAGCTGTCAAGTGTGTCATAGAGAGCGCTGCCCCAATCGGAGGGCGCCGTTCAGCCAGGAGGACTGGGAGGCTTTCTGCCGGGAGTGAGGCCTCGAATAAGCCGACCAGGAAGGAGCTGACATATGGAAGCCGCGACGAAGGTGGGGATAATCATCTGCGACCGTTACCGCCGTTGTGCGGGTGGAAAGTGCTTCAGGTCGGCACGCAACGGAGAGGGAGCGTTCAGCCGCTACAAAGGCGGAGTGGAGGTGGTCGGCTACACCAGTTGCGATGGGTGCCCGGGAGGGAACATCGAGTACGCCGTCGATGAGATGATGAAGAACGGGGCGCAGGTTATCCATCTCGCCACCGGACTGGTTGTAGGGTACCCGCCTTGTCCGTACATCGAATATTTCCACGACTTCGTCGAAAAGCGCTATGGCCTCGAAGTCGTCTACGGCACTCATCCAATCCCCGAGAAGTACCTCAAGATGCACGACAAGCTGGGGACATGGGCCGGACTCGGGTGGGAGAAGATCATCGAGCCGACGATGGCCGACGAAAAGACACGCCTTTCCTATGACTGACACGCCGGGGCGCGCCGATGGTCGAGCTTAGTCCGGGGCTCGATCCCTGCACCGGGGTGGCGGGGCCGGTCGTCATCCGCGACTACGACCCGGAATGGCCCCCCGGGCCCACTACACATATCCGCGCCGCTCAGATATTGTCTCTGCACATCAATGACCAAAGTGAGGGTGGCATGCTCAAGGAGATCACCGCGAAGGACCTGGACACGAAGAGCTTCATCGCGGAGAAGGTGGCGGAGATCCAGGCCACGGTAGGCGACGGATGGGCCATCAACGCCCTTTCCGGGGGGGTGGATTCGTCTGTTGTCACGATGCTGGGTCATCTCGCGCTCGGGGACAAGTTGAAGACCGTCTTCGTCCAGAACGGCCTCATGCGCGCGGGCGAGGCCGAGCAGGTGACGGGCTTCTTCCGCGATCTCGGCGTGCACGTGGACGTGATCGACGCGCGCGACGAGTTCTTCGCGGCCCTCAAGGGGGTCACCGACCCTGAGGCCAAGCGCGAGGCCATCACCCAGACCTTCTACCGTGAGGTCTTCGGCCGGTTGGTACGGGAGAGTGGAGCGAAGCACCTGCTCCAGGGCACCATCCTCACCGACGTTGACGAGACCGTAGCAGGCATCAAGCGGCAGCACAACGTCTTCATGCAGCTGGGCATCGATCCGCAGGAGGCCTTCGGATACAAGATCCTCGAGCCGCTCATCCAGCTGCGCAAGGACGGCGTGCGCAAGGTGGGCGAGGCGGTCGGGCTGCCGAGCGACCTGTTCGCCCGCATCCCCTTCCCGGGACCGGCTTTGGCGGCCCGCGTGATAGGCGAGACCACGCCCGAGCGTATCGAGATAGTCCGTGAGGCCACCAAGGTCGTCGAGAAGTACCTTTCGGGCTTCGGGGCCTTCCAGTATCTGGCCGTATTGCACGAAGACCGGGTGACGGGCATGCGCGACGGCAAGCGCGACTTCGGCATGCAGATCGAGGTGCGCTGCTGGGACAGCCTCGACGCGCGTACAGCCTCGCCGACCCACGTGCCCTTCGAAGTGCTCGAGGCCCTTGCCCAAGAGATCATCGCCGCGGTGCCGGGTGTCGTCAGCGTGACCTACAACATCGCCACCAAGCCGCCGTCGACGATTGAGGTCGTATAGCCCGGTGCGCGCGGACCACGAGCCCCCGCCGGCCACCGAGCGGTGGGGCTGGCGCTACCATCACGTCGGGATCCCGACCGACACTCCGCGTGCGGGCGAAACCTACCTGGCGGAGTACAAGTTCTACCACTCCGGGTTTCCCGAGAGCTTGTACGGCATCGAGTGGATGCGGTTCGAGCCCGGCAGTCCTGTGCACGAACTGGTGAAAAAGGTCCCGCACGTGGCCTTCGAGGTGGA
>JAFGIH010000017.1 GCA_016929985.1 Thermoleophilia bacterium
CGGTCGAGCAGGGTGAGAGAGCCGGCGAGAACGTTCACCTTCTTGTCGAGTCCGGTCTTCTCGAGCACCTCCCCACAGTGCGCATAGGAAGCCCTCTCCCGCATGTCCCGGCCGTGAGTCGCCCCTACCAGTACGTTCTCGAAGACCGTCATCCCTGAGAAGGGCTTGGGAATCTGGAAGGTACGGCCGATGCCGGCGCGACAACGCTCGTGCCGGCGCAGACGCGTGATGTCCCTGCCGTCAAAGATCACTTTGCCGGCGTCGGCATGCACGGCGCCACTGATCAAGTTGAACCAGGTGGTCTTGCCGGCCCCGTTAGGCCCCACGATGCCGAGTGCCTCACCCTGAGCCACGCTGATACTAAGATCGTCGATGACCAGAACACCGCCGAACGACTTGCGGAGGTTCTGGGTCTCGAGGGCTAGCGTCATACGGACTCACCCCCCTCATTCATCCGCAACCCCACATCCATAGGCCAGCACTCCCATCGCTCAGGATTTCACACCACACACCACGCAGTCAATCGACCGTGGCTCGTCTTCGCCGCTCAATCATACGCCGACCGCTTGCTGCCCGCGGCAACCGCGGGCAGCAAGCCGGTCGAAAGGTCCGGTCTACCCGTCCCTGTCTCTGCTATCCCCTCTACGAGAAAGGCTGCACCTTGTCGGTGGCCTTGATGCCAAGCTCGTCCGGGATGGCCGCCGTGCTCACCACAGTGAGCTCGTAGGGGTAGTCCGTACCCGTACGCCACTGACCACCCACCTGCGGGGTCTTGTAGACGTTCTCATGCACGTGCCGCGGCCCGGCCGCCCAAGGCGGTCCGGCAGGCTCAACAGGGGCCGAGAAATCGATGTGCCCACCGATGGTGTCCATCTTGGTGGTCTTGACGGCCGCCATGATGGCCTCTTTGTCGTCCACGCTCGTGGACCGCTTGAGAACATCCACGGCCCACTCGAAGATGATGAAGTGCAGCAGCGGTTGGGTCCACTGAGCGCCGTTCTGGCGCTTGGAGTACTCGTCGGCAAACTCCTGGCAGGTCTCACCGGTAAGAGGCGACTTGAACGGGTGGGTCGGCATCCACCACACCTCGGTGGTCAGGCCGTTGCCTACCTCACCCACCGACTCGACCGACTCCGGGAAGAGCAGGGCCTTGCCAAAGCTGGCTACTTTGGGCTTCCAACCCTGCTGCGCAGCCTGCTTCCAGAAGTTCGTGAAATCCGGCGGGATGAAGACGCCTACTCCTATCTCGCAGCCTTCAGACTTGAACTGGGAGATCTGGCTGGTGAAGTCCTCGGTGTTGAGCTGGAAGTCACCGGGCAAGACCGCCGTGAGGCCGGAAGGCTCGAAGACTGGTTCCCAACCGGTCTTCCAAGCCTGGCCGTCGGCATCGTTCGAGAACATGCCGGCGACCTTGTTGTTGGTAGAGATCTGGCTCCACATGTCTAGGAAGTTCGCCTGGACGTCCTCCAAGCCCCAGAAAGTATGGTAGGTCCACTTGAAGGTCGCCGCGAGGTCGCCCGCTGCACGAGTGGCTACATACGCCTGCCACGGGCAGTCGTTCGAAAGGCAGGGGGTCTCGAGGGCCTCAGCCTGGTCGGCCACCGGGCAGACCGTGTCTGGAGTGGATGCGGTGACGATCATGTCACACTTGTCTTGCGTGATGAGGTCGCCCGTCACCTGTGCAGCCCGGTTGGTGTCGGATTGGCTGTCGCGGACCAGGATCGTCACGGGGTGTTTCTTGCCGTCGCCGCAGACGATGCCGTCTCCGATGGCTTCCGTGGCGCGGTCCGCACAGTACTTGTCGGGGACGCCGAAGGACGCGATACCGCCCGTGAGGGGGGTGACGAAACCGATCTTGATCTCCCGTCCCATCTCCTCGCCGGCGGCTACTGTGGTGCCTGTCCCCGCCTGCGTGGTATCCGTCGTCTCGTCGTCACCGCAGGCAGCGACCAGACCGCCCAGACCGGCGCCCAGACCGATAGTCGCACCGGCGATACCGGCCAGTTTCAAAAAGTCGCGGCGGGAGACCGCCTTGCTCTCCGGCACGCTCTGTTCCTCTTCTCTCGAGTTCCTGTCCATGTCCGCCATGATGCTCCTCTCACTTGATTGGCCACAGCGACCGACGTCCCCACCGTCGATCGACTGAAACACCGAACCGATCTCCGCCGCCGGCTATGATCATCACCCTCCCGGCGAGAGCCGTTCGGCCCCCCAAGCTCGCCCAACATCTAGTTGTCTAAACCGCTGGGACACCTCCTGTGCAAGTTTGCTGCTCCTCAGTCTGCCAGGACTTGGCCAAAGACGACTAGAATGACCAATCCATACTATCAATGGACTCCTGGCGCTTCTACCTCACCGACCACATTACCGTTCTTAGTCCAACTGCAATCCGAAGAAATCCTTCGGATTCCGATAGCAGACTTGGTCAATCGTCTCCTTGTCAAGCCCGAAAAGCCGCATTGCAAGCATCACTCGCGGCACCATGAAGTAGTCGTTGCCCTCCCCGCCCAGTTCTGAGTTGATGATGATCTTGTCC
>JAFGIH010000175.1 GCA_016929985.1 Thermoleophilia bacterium
AGTTGTGCGATCGGGGTGACCGCGATGCGCTTGTTGACGATGGGGATCCCGTATTCGCGTTCGAGCTGTTCGGCCACCGGCACGAGACGGTCGGCAGCGGTGGTGACGCGTTCGTAGACGCGCCGCGCCATCACCTCGATGTCGGAGTCTGCGCACGACGAGAGAGAGAGGCCGAGGGTGATCGTGCGGACGTCAAGATGCTGCTGCGTGATCATCGTGAGGGTCTCGACGATCTCCTCGGGTGTGAGATACACGGGGCCTCCTCAGCCTAGATGCGGTGCATATAGCGGAAGACGTCCTCGCGCTGCAGGGTTATCTGCATGCCGAGGTCCTTGCCGACGGCGGTGAGGCGCTTCTGCAGCTCATCGAAAGGCACGCTGTCCTCGTCGACGGTGACGAGCATGGTCATGGTGAATATGTTGCCAAGTATGGTCTGGCGGATGTCCTCGATGTTCGTGTTCGTCTCCGCCAGCGCTCCCGAGACGGCGGCGACGATACCCACCCTATCTTGTCCCAGGACCGCGAGCACGGCCGGGGTTCGCATGAGTCACCTCCACGTTCGTCGATGCATGGTGCCGACCGGCGTCACCCGGGTCGTAGCGCTGCCCCCTATGATAGTGTCTGTGCAACAGCACTATACGCTGGCGATCCAGTTGGAGGTGAGACCGATCATGGCTCTCAAGATAGACGAGACAAGATGTGTCCTATGCGGCCTATGCATTGATGAGTGCCCCGCCGGCGCGTTCAGTGGCGAAGGGGAGTACGCTGTTGGGCAGTCGCGTGTGCTCAAAGAGATCACGCTGGACAACGACAAGTGCACCGGCTGCGGAGAATGTACTGAGAGCCAGTTCTGGTGCCCGGCGGAGGCTATCTACGATGCTCCGGCCGAAAGGACTCCCTTTGGTACCAGAGTGGAGGTGGGCAGAGAGACCGACGGCAAGAAGTACGCGGACCTCTTCTACCAATACAAGCATGGCGACGATCCCTACATCACCAATTTCGCCAGCGATGACATCCCATTCAACTACGTAACGAGGTTCGATAGCGACAGGTTCCCCATCCCCGGCTGCAACTTCTACTATGTACACTGGATCATGCCTCATGACGAACCGTTTCTGGAGATCGGCCATCCGCCGCACATCCACAGGAGCGCGGAGTTGCTCTTCCACATCGGCGGCGACCCGACCAATCCCCAGGAACTCAACTCTGAGGTCGAGTTCTTCATGGGGGTGGAGATGGAACGGCACGTGTTCACCAAATCGACGGTCATCTACATCCCGCCGAACGTCGTTCACTCTCCATGGAGACCCTACTACACGACGAAACCGTGGCTGTTCATCGAGGTGAACCAGGGTCCCAGCCATAGCGAGAAGGGATACCACCAGGTGCTCGAGCCCGAGCGGTGGAGTTCTCCCGATCTGATGAGGCCCGCCTTTGCCGACGAGAACTACTAGGGCGGTTGGCTGACCAGGACATGCTCGCTGTCTACATCGTAGTCGGCGTAGTCGTTGCGCTGATCTGCGGGCTCGTGGCGGCCGATCGTGTTTTCTACCTGAGGTATCTCAGGCGGGCCGTGGCTATCCGTGCGGGAAGTCAGCCGGGCGGCAAGGAGACCATCACCGAGGGGAGCCTCGGCGATTTGCCGGAACCCGTGGCGCGGTACATGGTCTACTCCGGGCTGATGGGCAGGAAGCGCATCAGGTATGCGCGGGTCTTCCACTCGGGGATGTTCAGCCGCGATCGAGCCGCAGGCTTTCTTCCCATCAAGGGCGAGTACTGGTTGACCGCCGACCCGCCCTCGTTCTGCTGGTACGGAAAGATCAGGATGGCCCCTCTGCTGACCACGGCGGCCATCGACACCTACCACGAGGGCAGGGGACGCATGCTGGGTAAGGTCATGGGCCTCTTCAAGATCATGGACGAACACGGGGAGACGACGGACCAGTCTTCGTTCGGCAGGATGGTGGTCGAGATGTGCATGATCCCGTCGTTCTATCTCGACGGTCGCCGCGTCATCTGGACCGGCTCCGATGGGCTGAAAGCCGAGTGCGTCGTGAGAGACGCCGGCCGTGAGGCCACGGCCCAGTTCTCGTTCAACGCCGACGGATCACTGGAAAGAGTGACGGTCAAGCGGTTCTACAACGAGCTGGGCAAAGGGGAGCCCTCGCTGGAGCTCTTCACGGGCATCGCGCGGGGGAGGCGGGAGTTCGACGGGCTGGTCTTCCCAGAAGTCTTGGACGGACACTGGAACCTTGAAGACGGCGACTTCCACTACGTGCATTTCGTGATAGACCGCGTGCAGCTGGTCTGACGCGGCTCCTGTCACGCGGATGTGCTCGGCGGTTGCGTGGCCTCGGCCAGCCGTCGAAGCGCGTCGAGACGTTCTGCGCGCTCGATTCTTGTTCGGGTCACGGCCTGCCGGAGGGTCTCGATGTTGCGGTCGTACATCTCGCGGTCCACGGGGTATGGGAATCCGTCTTTGCCGCCGTGCGCGTAGCTGAAGAGCGCGGGATCGCTGCGACTGGCGGGCGTGTCATACACCAGTTCGGCGATGAGGGTGAGGGCACGGATGGTCTTGGGACCTACTCCAGGCATGCCGACCAGGACCTCAAAGCTCTCGGGCTGCCGGTCATAGGTGGAGAGGAAGATCTTCGCCAGGTTTTCGGGGTGGATGTCTCGCAATTCGACGGCGTGGCGCGTGGGCATGGACAGGTGCTTCAAATGGTCGAGGCGGCTCAGGATGCGGTCTGGCGGTTCGTGCGAGAGCTGAGTCACCACGTCTTGGGCGGGCAGGCTCTCTCTCGCCACGAGATTGAGCACCGCGGTGCCGGCGGCCTGTGAGGCGATAGCCTGATGGGGCTCGACCACGTAGTCGGCAACCGTGTCGCTGAGCCAGTGATAGCGGCG
>JAFGIH010000176.1 GCA_016929985.1 Thermoleophilia bacterium
AGGGCAAGGGCAAGTGGCCCTTCGACCAGGTCATCGTGGGCTACGGGGGCTTCCCCGAGCTCGAGGGCACGCTGGCTCTTGGCAGCGAGACGCTCGGCATGACCTACGGCGGGTAGGCAGAGGAGCCATTTGGGCTGCACAGCAACACCGGGCGGGGGTCCTTCGGGGCTCCCGCCCTTCTCTTTCGTGCGGGTCAGATGGAGAGTGCCGCCTCGAAGCCCTCGTGCACGGCGGTGAAGAGCATCCGCGGCGCCTTGCAGTCTCCGACCACGTAGGTCTCTTCGGCGATGCCTTGCAGGCTCTCGACCATCCTGGTGCGGGGTCGCAGGTTAGGCGCAGCGATCACCACGTCGGCCTCGATGCGCTCTGGTTCGGCGCCGGCCGCCTCACCGCCGACCGTCGCGCCGGTGGCTTCCGCGCCGGCGGCCGGCGCGGGGCGGACGAACACCGCGCCGTCGATCACCCTCTCCAGGGTCACCCTCTCCCGCAGGACCACCCCGTGCTCCAGCAGTTGGTCCTCGAGGATGGAGGCGTTCACGAAGTTGACCGTCTGATCGGCGTTCGAACCGCCGGGCAGCCCGACCATGGTGACCTGCCTGCCGGCCATCGCGAACACGAGGGCGGTCTCGCGCCCCATGCCGCCGTCACCGGCCAAGACAACACGCGCCCCCGGCGGGGGGTCGCTCCGCACGGCCGCGTCGAGCGCATCTCCGGCCCATACGACGTTCTGGTCGCTCATACCCGGCAGGTCGGGCCAGGCCGGTACCGCACCCACGGCGATCACGAGCTCGTCGGGGCGGGCGGCCCGCACGAGGCCGGCATCGACCTCGGTCGTCAGCCGGACTCTGATGCCCGACTTCTGCACCTGCCGGAGCAGGTAGGCCAGGTAGCGCTTCCAGTCCTCTTTGAAAGGAGGCGCCGAGGAGTACCTGAGGTTGCCCCCGAGCGCGCCGGTCTTCTCGAACAGCACGACCTCGTGACCCCGCGCGGCCGCGGTGAGGGCCGCCTGCATGCCGGCCGGCCCGCCCCCGACCACGACGACTCTCTTGCGCGAGGCCGCCGGCGGCAAGGTCCGGAAGTAGTCCTCGCGGGCGCTCACCGGATTCACCGCGCACCGCACCGGCAGGGCGTGGGTTGCGCGGATGACGCACTCGTTGCAGCGCACGCAGGGGATGACTTCGTCTTTGCGGCCCCGGAAGGTCTTCTTGGGCAGTGCGCTGTCGGCGAGGAGCCCTCGACTCAAGGCCACGAAGCCGGCCTTGCCGGCGGCCACCCACTCGCCGGCCTCTTCGAGATCGAGGATGGCTCCCACGACTCCCACCGGCTTGTTGACCGCCTGGGCGATGGCGGCCGCGCGCTCCACGTTCTCGCCGTGGGGCAGGTACACGGCGGGGTGGGTATAGGGGTAGGTCTTGGGCTCGCCGATGACGCCCACGGAAATCTGGAAGGCATCCACCAGGTCTTGCATGGAGCGGGCATACTTGATGGCGTCGCCGATATCCAGTCCGCCGGGTACCAGCGCCGACGCGCTCATGCGCCACTCGATGGGGAAGTCGGGGCCGCAGGAGGCCCGGATGGCTTCCACGACCCGTTTCGCGAAGCGAGTCCGGTCGGCCAGACTGCCCCCGGTCGTGCCGGCGTGCACCATGACCATGTCGAACCCGGCCCACTTGGCCCGCAGGGCGGCGGCGCCGTAATGCTCCGCCACCGCCTGACGCCCGCCGTGGTTGAGCTGGATGGAGGCGAGGGCCCCGTGAGACTTGATGGCCTCCGCCACCGAGTTCAGAGCGGGCACGTAGTGGTCGCTCCCCAGGTTCAGCCGCAGGGGGTTGTTGATCACCCGGTCGCCGTCGACGATCGTCTCCTGCACCGTGACTATGCCGGCGCCGCCTCGGGCCTGCGTGCGGTAGAACTCGACGAGTTCTCGCGAGGCAGACTGGTCGGCGTGGGCGAGGTTGGTGAGGGTGGGCGCAGCCTCCACGCGGTTCTTCGCCGTGAGGCGGCCTATCGTGAGGGGCTTCAGCAGAGACTCCCAAGCCGGCATCGTGGCTCCTCTCTATGGCTCCGGAGAGGAGCCCTCGGCTCGGAGGGCTCCGCCGGGACCACGTGGAAAGGGGGGATCAGCTGTTTCTGGGTATCACCGGCAGCATCAGCCGGGACTGATGGTCGGCGTCGCGGTAGATCTTGTGGAGCGTGGTCGCACTGTTGCAGATGTGCCACATCACGTCGTAGGTCTCGATATCGGTGGGGACGTCGATGCTGGAGATCTCGAGCTTGATGCGCTTGCCCGCTCTGAACAGGTGCGACATGGGGCGGAGTTGCGCCACATACTCGTTGACCTCACCCGGCTTGATGGGCACGGCCTTGGTGTGGTCGTGCGCGATCTCCCAGGGCGTGGTCTTCTCAGCGTCGAGCGCCCGGTGCGAGGCCCTGAGCCACCCCGAAGCCAGCGGGGCGACGGCGTCGGAGCCCTCTTCGCGGACGTCGAAGCGGAAGGCGGTGTCGGGCTGGTCGATGGACGCGTAGAACGCGATGCGAGGCGGTCCGGTCACCTGGACGTCACAGGGCAGCGGCGGGGTGATGTAGGTGACCCGCGCCCGCTTCTCGGTCACGTAGAGGGGCCCCTGCACGAACGCGTCGGGCTCGTCGTTGTGTAGATCCGGCCCGGGCAGCAGTTGCTCCAGGCTGTTGAGGTAGAAGTCGGTCCAGACCGTGGTCTCCAGCGGCCACTCCTTGGCCGTCTGCCACTGCTCCAGCCCCGTGGTGTGATAGCGCACCGGCTCCTCGTCCATGATGCCGGTGTCCAGGCCCTTGAGCCAGTAGTCATACCAGCGTAGGAGCTCGTCGTGGTTGGCCCTCCAGGGGCGCGTTCCCATGTCGGTGTAGAGGTACATCTTCTTGGGGACGTCGAGCCGGTTGAAGACGTTCACCTGGCACTGCGAGAAGAAGCTGAAGCAGGGACCGCCCACGTAGGCGGGCACCTTGATCTTGTCGAGGCGGTCGGCCACCGAGCGCTCTCTCCAGAAGGGACCATCGAGCTTGTTCAGCAGGAAGTCGAACATGGGGGGGTTCTTCTTGGGATAGAGCAGGTTGTGGTACAGGTAGGGATACTGGCGCAGATCTGGATCGGCCATAGCCTCCTGAACGAGCTTCTCGAGCTCCTCCTTCGGCGTGTACTTCTCCATCGCCGACACGGTGTTGTTGATGGCATACCCGCAACGGGCCGGATAGGTGCCCGTGTAGAGGCCGTACCAGAAGATGTTGGCGACTCCGCCCTCATATTCGCCGTGGTTGTAGAGGTCGTCGCCGTAGATCTCCCAGGGGGCGATGCACTTGAGGTGGGGCGGCTGGCAGGCGGCCACGTGCAGCTGCATGGACGCGAAGTAGCAGATGCCGGCCATGCCCACGTTGCCGTCGCACCAGGGCTGCTGCGCGATCCACTCCACGATGTCGGCGCCGTCTTCTCCTTCGTAGTGAGAGAAGACGCCCTCATACTCGCCCTCTGAGTAACCAGTGCCCCTGAGATCGGCCATGACGTACACATAGCCCCGCTGAGCGTACCAGTAGGCGTTGCCGCTCTCGATGGAGGCTTCGAACACCGACTTTCCGAAGGGCTGGGGCGGGGTCTCGAACATCTGCGCGTCTTTGCCGTAGGGCGACAACGCGAGGAGGGCGGGGAACTTGCCCGGCGCATCGGGGCGGTAGACGTCGACGGCCAACCGGACTCCGTCACGGGCTGCCACGAGGATGTTCTTGTCGACCACGTGACCGTACTGTGGCTTGGAACACGGCGCCTCTTTGCTGCTTGACATGAGCACTCCCTTCTCGATCAGGGCTTCACCGCCTCGTCCCGCGCGGACCTGCCACCATATGACTTTGCAGCCTGCTAGACTCACCCGGATACGAGGCGTATCTTTAGTGAGCGCCCGCTCAATTACGTACACTACGCCAAGGAAAGTGCTGATGTCAACAGCCGCAGCAGAAGGAGCGTCCAAAACCTGCGCTTCGGCCCGGAGGCGGAGGCTGCCCCCCGACGAGAGGCGCCGGCAGATCGTGCAAGCGGTCAATCGTGTGGTCGCGAAGTACGGCGTAGAAGGGGCCACCGTCTCGCGCATCGCGGGGGCCGCGGGGGTGTCGGAGGGGACGCTGTACGTGTACTTCACCAGCAGGGAAGAGATGCTGCGGGCGGCGCTCGACAGTATCTTCGAGCAGATGGCTGAGCTTATCGATTCGGCGCCGCGGACGAACGCCATGGACGCGCTTCGCGACATCGCCCGCCGTCACTCCGAGATGATGAAGACCGAGCAGGAGGTCTTCACCTCTCCGTGGATAGAGTTCATCGCCGCCGGCAATCACACGGGGTTACGCGAGGCCATCGCGCAGACGCAGAGCCGGGCCTTCGAGAAGATGCTGCACATCATAGAGCGAGGCCAAGCCGAGGGCACCATCCGGAATGACCTTGACGGCCGGCGTCTCGCCTGGCAGTTCTATACAGTGATATGGGCCGAGAACCTGAGTTCGCTGATGGGGTTGAACGAGTACATAGACGACGGTCACTCGGCCTATTCGCTCGATCTGATGCTCGCGGCCGCCAGCGCTTGACGCCGTTTTCTGTTATTCTTTTCCACGCCTGCGCGCCCGTAGCTTAGTTGGTAGAGCAGGGGACTCTTAATCCCAAGGTCGAAGGTTCGAATCCTTCCGG